>JBFMFA010000293.1:0-4983 GCA_040753195.1 Gemmatimonadota bacterium
GTGTTCGCGACGACGTCCGGACGCTTCGGAAAAAACGCTGCAACTTCGTCGGCGCTCTTGAAGTACAATCCTCGATCGTAGCGCATCCGATCGGGATCGGTGCGGTCCTTGCCGAGTCCGATGCACAGCAAGACGTCATGCGCGTCGTGCGACTCGGGGAGCAGGAAGTGCGAGTCGTTGGTCGCGATAACGGGGAGCTTGAGCGACTCGGCGAGCTCGAACACGCGTTCGTTGAGCCGGTTCTGCCCTTCGCTTTCGTGCGCCTGCACCTCCAGGTAGTAGCGGCCGGGGAAGCGTTCGGCGTACCAGCGTGCGACGTCGCTGGCGCCGGCCATGTTGCCCGAGAGCAGGTGTTGCGCGACCTCGCCCGCCATGCAGGCGGACGAGACGATGATTCCTTCGTTGTATTGTTCGAGCAGCTCGCGGTCGATGCGTGGCCGCGTGTAAAATCCTTCGGTGTAGCCTAACGAGGAGAGTTTGACGAGGTTACGATACCCGACGTTGTTCTGGGCGAGCAGGACCAGGTGGTAATACGGCTTGGCTGAAGGCGTGGCGCGAGACTTTTCGCGCCGGTCGCCAGGAGCGACGTACGCTTCCATGCCGAGGATCGGCTTGAGTCCTGCTTTTTTGGCTTTTTCCTGGAAATCCCACGCGGCGAAGAGGTTGCCGTGATCGGTGATGGCGAGCGCTGGTTGGTCCAGCGTTTTCGCACGCGCGATCAGGTCATCCAGTCGGTTGGCGCCGTCGAGAAGGGAGAACTCCGAGTGACAGTGCAGATGCGCGAACGACATGTTGCATCAAAAAATAGGTCCTGCGACGACCCCCCGCCACGCACTTGAGTTTGGCTGCGTCACGGTATGCAAATTCAGGCTGCGATTATGCGAAGATTAGGCGCTTTCAAGTTTCCGAAGACGACACGAGGGCGAATCGTGCTTTCTGTTGTCGCCATTTGGGCCGTCGTCAAGGTGTCTTTCTTCTTTCTTCCCTGGCCGCGCTACATCGCGCGCGCGGGTTGGGAGGAATGGAAGATCCTGCGTCGCCGGACGCCCATTGAGCAGGTCGTCGCTGAGCGGCGGCTGCCGCCTAACGAGTTGGCCAAGCTCACACTGGTGTTGGAGGCACGGGCCTTCGCGAACGACTCGCTCGGCCTGCCGGTGGGTGAGCGATTCCGCAAATTCAGTCAACTTGACCGCGACACCCTGGTGCTGGTTCTCTCCGCCGCCCGGCGCGACACGCTGGCGCTGCACACCTGGTGGTTCCCGATCGTGGGGACCGTCCCGTACAAGGGGTACTTCGATTTCGAGGATGCCTTGGCCGCGCAGCGCACATTCGACCAGCGCGGCTACGATACGGACCTGAGGTCCGCTTCGGCATTTTCAACGCTGGGCTGGTTCGAAGACCCGCTGTTGTCGACGACATTGCGGGCCGATTCGATCTCGCTCGTCAACACCGTGGTGCACGAGCTGACGCACAACCGGGTATTTGTGAAAGGCGAGGTGGACTTCAACGAGTCGTTCGCGTCATTCGTGGGGTCGCGCGGTGCGCGCGAGTTTTACGCGGCGCGCGGCGATACGTCGGCGATGCGTGCCATCGAGCAGCGCTGGACCGATGAGCAGGGGCGGGCGCGCTACGTGGCGGCGTTGCTGGCGGCGCTGGACAGCGCGTACGCGGCGCATGCCGGAGACAGCCTGGCGCGTGTCAAGGCGCGCGACACCGTTTATGCGCGCGCCCTGGCCCAGTTGCGCGACAGCCTAACGCGGCTGCGCGGCGATTCGATTGCGAGTCTCGTGTTGCAGCGCACTCGTCTGAATAATGCGTCGCTGCTGGCGCGGCGCGTGTACGGGAAGGATCTTGCGCTGTTCGATTCCGTTCACGCGGCGTTAGGCGGTCCGTTGCGGGCCACGGTCGATAGCATCGTTGCTGTCGTGGCTGACGCCGATGAGCCGTTCGACGCTGTTCGAGCATTTCTGCGTCGGGAACAGCGCGAACGCAGGTGACGCAGCAACGGCGCAGGTGACGCAGGCAGCTCCGCGTTTAGACTGAGTCCGGCAACAACACACATAGAGGACACGGAGGAGCAGAGGACACAGAGGACTTCAAACAACAAATAACAAAAGACAAAACAAAAAAGACAGCTAGTGGTGATAGACGGGTTCGTCCTGCAGTTGCACGCGTTCGTCCGCGACTAGGATTTGCGGATTGTGCAGTTGCGCGAAGGAACTCTTTGCGGATCGGAGCGATCCGCGTTCATCTGCGTCGTTTCCGCGTCATCCGCGAGCGCTTTTACTGATAACTGTTACCTCGCCTCTGATGACTCCCCGAAGCGCCCCATCAGCATCGCCCGCAGATCGATTGACCCTTCAACCGTCGCGGCAGCGTCGGGCGAAGGCGCGTCATCGAACTGCGGCACCACCCTCTGCATCAGCTGAACCACGCCGCGATCGATGAACCGCGATAACTGATCGATCGAATAATCCGCGCCTTTACGCGTCGAATACTGATTCAGCGGATACGTCACCATCAAATGATTGCGGGCGCGCGTCATGGCCACGTACATCAGGCGCCGCTCTTCCTCCAACTCATCGTCGTTCGTTAGGGCACGCGCCAACGGGAAGTATCCATCCACGGCCCAGATCACGAACACCGCGTCCCATTCCTTGCCTTTCGCGCTGTGCACGGTGCTGAGGATCAGCGCGTCCTCTTCTTCGCTTGCACCGCCGGCCAGATCCTGCGTCGCCTGCGGTGGTTCCAGCGCCAGCGCCGCGAGGAACGTCGCGCGGTTGGGGTATCCGCCGGCAATCGTTTGCAGCTGATCGAGATCGGCGAGGCGCGGGTCGACGCGATCATACCGTTCACGCAGGATATCGTCATACAGCTGCCTAACGCGGCCGATGTCGAGTGCGACAGCCCCTTCTTCCACGGGGCTGTCGCGCAAGCTGTCGATTAGCGCCATAAGATGACGATGCGCGTCACGGGCGCGGGGCGGGGGAACGAACGTGGCAAAGGCGTCATGGCTGAAGCCCGCACCGGCCAACCGCTCAATCGCCGCGCGCGCCGTGACGTCACCCACGCCGGGCAAGAGCGTAAGGACGCGATACCAACTGACTTCGTCGCGCGGGTTCTCGAGGATGCGCAAGAATGCCAGCACATCTTTCACGTGCGCCGCCTCGAGGAATTTCAGCCCTCCCCACTTCTCGAACGGAATGCGCCGGTTGGTCAGCTCGATTTCCAGGTCCGCCGAGTGGTAGCCGGCGCGGAAGAGGACCGCGATTTCGCTTAACGGGGTTCCATTCTCGTGCAACTCGAGGATGCGATCGCACACGAAACGCGTCTGCTCCTGTTCGTCACGCACCGAGACGAGCCACGGCTTGTCGCCGCCTAACCGTTTGGTCCACAGGTTCTTGGTGTAGCGCTCCGACGCGCGCGAGATGAGCGTATTCGTCGTATCGAGGATCGGCTGCGTGGAGCGGTAGTTCTGCTCCAGCGGAACGATGGTTGTGCCGGCGAACTGCTCAGGAAATTCCAGGATGTTGCGGAAGCTCGCGCCGCGGAATGAATAGATGCTCTGGGCGTCGTCACCCACCACGGTGACATTCTTATGGTTGCGGCACATCCCGCGGAGGATGCGTGACTGCAGCAGGTTGGTGTCCTGGTATTCGTCAACGAGCACGTGATCGTACAGCCGGGCGATGCGATCGCCTAACGGGCCCGGGGCTTCCAGCATGAAGGCCCAGAAGAGCAGGAGATCGTCGTAGTCGACCAGGTTGCGTGCCGCTTTGCGCCGCGTGTAGTCGGCGAAGATACGTTCGATGTGCGGCTGCTCCTCGAGGTACTGCGGCAGAAACTCGGTGAGCACATCGTTGATGCCGCGGCTCGTATTGATGTGCGTGGAATAGACGAAGTGCAGCGTCTCCTTCTTTGGGAAACGGCGCTTGGTGTCGGCGTACCCTAACGCGGCGCGCGAGAGCTGCATGAGATCTTCCGCGTCGCCCTGGTCCATGATTGTGAAATCACGGGCAATGCCGGCTTCGGGGCCGAAGCGGCGCAGGAGGCGATGCGCCGTGGCGTGAAACGTCCCTCCGTGCACCTGTCGCGAACGACTCCCGACGATCCGTTCAGCACGCGAGAGCATCTCCTCGGCGGCGCGGCGCGTGAAGGTGAGGAGGAGGATGCGCTCCGGGGGGACGCCCCGGTCGACCAGGTGCGCGACGCGATAAACGAGCGTTCGTGTTTTCCCGGTCCCGGCTCCTGCAACTATGAGAAGGGGCCCGTCGGCGCATAACGCGGCCGCGGCCTGTTCGGGATTGAGCTCTGACGCGAGGTCGCGGGCTGACGGTTCCTGGACCCGAGGGCGCTGCGGATAGACATGCGTCTCGCTCACGACGCCCAATCTATTCGGTTTCTCTTCGAGTCGTGTATCCGAACAACGCAGAGCGGGTCAAGGGTCAGAGGTCACGGGTCAAGGCGAGCGGACTGCTGATCGCCGTGACCCATGACCCATGACCCGTGACCCAAGAGAAAGTGACAGCACCCGCCTAACTGGTGACGAATTCGGAGTTAGCTCGTCCCAAGAATCGTCACAAAGTGCGACCACGCTAAGGGATAGGGGACTGGGCGCTCTGGCGCGTTAAGCCAGGTTCATATACTTTGGCGCGGTTATATGCTCGGCGTACTGTTTATTTGTGACAGTGGACCCTAACGGGCCGCTGTCTATGACGGACGACGAGCAGATGTGAAGCTGGTCGGCGATGCAGGTGAAAGGGTTCGATCGCAAGGCATCGCGAAAGCCCAGTGAAGTAGCTCACATCGTCCCAGCACAATGTGACGGCGCTAGACGACGCAGGGTCTCCAGTCTCAGGCGGGGGCCGCTAACTGCGGCGTCCGTCGTCTTTCGGCCGGTCCCGCCGAGCGTGCGGGTACGGGTCGGTGCAGGAAAAAAACGTATCCGCAGGAACAACACCACTCTGCATAACCAAGGGGGAA
>JBFMFA010000294.1:0-4978 GCA_040753195.1 Gemmatimonadota bacterium
CCAGCCCGGCGAGTCGCGGCAGGAAAAACGTCCCCGAGCTGTCCGGGATCAGACCGATCTTGCAGAACGCTTGGATGAACGACGCTTCGCGCGCCGCGAGCACGATATCGCACGCAAACGCGATGTTCGCTCCGGCTCCAGCCGCTACGCCGTTCACAGCGCAGATGACCGGCTTCTCCAGCTCACGGATTCCCCGGATGATCGGGTTATACTGCCGCCGGACGATCGCCCCGATATCGAAGTCCTGTCCCGGCTCGTTAGGTATGGTGGCGAGATCCTGGCCGGCGCAAAACGCGCGGCCCGCTCCTGTCAGGAGCACCGCGCGCACCGCGCTGTTCTCGGCCGCCTCGCGTAGTGCGTCATGCATCGCCGCCGCCATCTCGTCGTTAAACGAGTTGAGCACGTCGGGACGGTTGAGCGTGATCGTGAGGACGCCGTCTGTTTGTTCGCTCGCGATTGTTGCCATCGGTGTCGGTACGTGTGTAATCGGGGCCAAATCTACTCAGTGGCTGCCGGCTAACGGCTCCCTTCGATCACGTCCACGCGCTGGATCACCGCGCCTGCCTGAATGCGATCGACAACGTCCATGCCCTGCACGATGTCGCCGAACACGGTGTAGTCGTGATCCAACCGGAAGTTATCGATCAGATTCACGAAGAGCTGGGCGTCACCCGTGTCACGACCGCGGGTGGAGATGCCGAGTGTGCCGCGCGTGTGTGATCGCAATCCAAGCTCGTCGCGCATGAACGGACCATCGCCCACGTATTCGTTGGCGTCGGGGCCGCCTCCCTGGATGACGAAGTTCGGCACGACGCGGTGGATCGTATGCCCAGCGTAATACCCCTCGCGTGCCAGACGGACAACGCGTCCAACCGTGGCGGGCGCTTCGTCCGGATAAAGCCTAACGAGAAAGTTGCCGCCGCCCGACGCCGGAGAGAGCGTGATGCGCAATTCACGCGCGGCGCCTGGCGTGTCGGTAAGCATGGGAAGCGGCTGAGGAGTGGCGCTCACCGCGGCTCCGGTCCAGCGCGTCAACGTCTCGGCGGCACGTCGCGCAACCACCGTGTCGAAGTCGCTCGCGTACGGCCGCAACATCGCCGTGTCCCGTACTGTGCCGCGCTGCGCGATGCGTTCGACCAGCTCACGCCGTGGATCGCGCGACGTTTCCTGTCGTCGCGCCGTTAGGCGCTGCAGGGCCCCGGCCAACAGCGCCACGTCGACGTTGGCGAGCGGTTCGGCGGCCTGCGCGGCGGCGAGGACCACCTGATACCCTGAATCGGCCAGGCCCGCGCGTACGGCGCGCTCACGGAGTGACGGGTTGATCGCGGCCATCGCGAGTATCGTCTCTTCGCGCACGTTGGCGTCGCGATCCCCGAGCAGATCGATGAGCACACCCGTATCGCCGGTCACACGGGCCGCGGCGCCCAGCGCGGCGCGGGCCTGCCACACCGGATGCACTCGAAAATGCGCGAAGTGCGGCGTCGCGACATTTGGCGCCGTGCGCGCCAGCGCGACGAGTGCGCGTGCCGGCACATGCCAGGACACGCCACCGGAAACGGTGTCGGCCGGCAGCAACCTAACGAGCGAATCGAGGAGGATCGTCGCATCCCCGGCTTCGCATGCAGCCGCCGTCGCATCCACGCCCTCGGCGCGCACTAACGGATGGGCGTCCTCCAGCGCGCGCCGGGCCAGCGCGCACGCTTCACTCGATCGCGTGAGTGTGAGCGCACGAGCCGCGTCAATGCGCACCATCGCCGCGCTGTCGCTCAACCCCGTGGTGGCGAGACGGAGCAGCACCGCCGGCGGAGTTTCCCGTGTGACGCGCAGCCCGAGGCGGCGGACGCGGGGATCGCTGTCGGCAATACTGCGCAGAAGTACCGACGTGTCGGCCCGATTTGCGGCCTGCAGCGCGAGAACGCTCAGCTCGCGAATCCACGCGGTGGTGTCGCTCGAAATCGCGGCTCGATACGTCGTGGCGGAGCGAGCGAGGTTTTCAGCGTCGCAGCCCAGCCGTCGCGTGCGGCGCGCCACGGCGTAGATGCCGTGCATCGTGCCGAAGAGCCGTGCCGGCGCAACGCTGTCAGGGGCGGTCTCCTGCCTAACGTCAGGGGGGCACGCCAGCGCCGGCCTGCCCGTCGCTGCAGCCGCCGCGATACGCTCCCCAATCTGCTCCGCGAAGGCGGGCGCTTGATGCGGCAGACGCCCCAGGCTTCGAGCGACGACGCCTAATTCGGCGTCGCTCGTCGCTTCAGTCAAACGCCGTAACAGCAGTCCTCGCGCCTGATCCAGTGCCGTCGTATCCACACCGCCCTGGACGCTCTGCGCGACGGCATTGGCTGCTTCGATGCGCACGCCTTCGTCAGCATGGCTGAGAAAGGGAGCCAGGGAGTCGAGCAATGCCGGTCGCTGCAGCCTTCCGATCGAGCGAACCGCAACGCGTAAGAGAGCCGGCTCGCTATCCGGATGCAGATAGCTGAAAAGCGGTGCGAGCGCGTCTGACGTGGTCCCGCGTGCGTCTTCGGCAGCCCGCAGGGCGTCGAGCCGCGTGTCGGCCGGCGGCGCCGCACAGCCGGGGATGGTTGCGGCAAAGCCAAAGATCGCCGCTGCGCGGAGGGCGCTGGTTCGGTAGGTCAAAGCCTTGCGGGTCACGAGGTTCGGGTTTTGGATACGTCAAAGTGCTGCCGTAGCACGCGATTCACCACCGCCCGCGGCGAGAACCGCTGGGTATGGCGGTACGTAGCCCTTTGCCGGGTACTCCAGTCAGTAGATTTGCCGCGGTCTTTCGACACACCTTTTCTCATGGCATCTCGGTCGCCAGCAAAGAAAAAAACCTCCGAAATCTCGTCAGCGGCGGAGACTGTTCGCGCCGGGGCGCGCGCGCGAGACAACGGCGCTGATAGTGCACCCACGCTCGACTGGCGCCGCATTGCGTACAACGCTCTTGCGTCGCGTGCCCTCGACGACGTTGAGGAAGCGACGAATCGAAACAAAGCGAACGTCCCGAAAGACCACGTCGTTCTCTATCAGTTCTCCGCGCGTGGACACGAAGTTGCGCAAGCGATTCTCGGCGCCTACCTCGACCACCGCCACGACGGCATCGGCGCCTATTACAGGTCGCGCCCGCTCCTCCTCTCCGTCGGACTGACACTGGAAGATGCGCTCGCGAGCCCACTGGGCCGCTCGGGCGGCTTCAGCGATGGGCGCGACATCGGCGTCGTCTGCAATATGCCTAACGCCGACGGGCCTGCAGTGCTCCCGATGTCGGGCGATGTCGGCTCCCAATTCACGCCGGCGGCTGGTTGGGCGCAGGCGATCACCTATTACCGCGACACGTTGCAGGACGCAACGTGGCGTGGCGCGATGGGCGTCGCGACCGGCGGAGACGCGGCGGTTGCCACGAATGGTTTCTGGTCGGCACTCACGATGGCGACCACGTTGCAGCTCCCCCTGCTCTTCTATATCGAAGACAACGGCCTCGGTATTTCGGTGCCGCATCATTTCCAGACGCCTAACGGCAACGTCGCCGCCAATCTGGCGTCGTTCGGCAACTTGCTCGTGCGAGACGGCGATGGCTGCGATCCCGCGGTCACGGCGCAGCTCCTCGGCGAGGCGGTGCGGCATATCCGCAGCGGCGCTGGTCCGGCGCTCGTGCACCTGACGGTTCCGCGGCTCTCGAGCCACTCAGGCCCCGACAATCAGCGCGGCTACCGAACGGACGCCGACATCGCGGCCGACTGGGCGCGCGATCCGATGCCGCGGCTCAAACAGTTCTTGTTACGCCAACATCTGAATGAGCACGACTGGAGTGAGATCGAACAGCGCGTGCGGGAGGACGTCGACCGCGCGCTCGCGGCAGCGCGGGCGCGCCCTGCACCGAATCCGGCCGACATCAAGCGCTTCGTGTACGCCGAGTCACTGCGCGAGACCGACTGCGTCGCTACGGGCGGTTTATCCGATGACGAACGCTCCGCGTTAGGCAGCACGCAAACGCCAGAAGACGGACAACGGGTGCTGTTCGCCGAAGCTGTTCGCCGCACGCTGCGCGGGGAGCTGGCGCGTAACCGCAAGCTCCTCGTCTTCGGCGAAGACGTCGGAATCAAAGGGGGCGTGCACCTCGTCACCGAAGGGCTGCAAAAAGAATTCGGGCCGGCGCGCGTATTCGACACGTCGTTGAGCGAGGAAGGCATCATCGGCCGCGCGGTCGGCATGGCGATCGCCGGCCTCGTCCCGGTGGCGGAGATTCAGTTTAGAAAGTACGCCGACCCCGCGCATGAACAGTTGAACAACTGCGGTACGCTCAGGTGGCGTACCGCAAATCGTTTCTGCGCTCCTATCGTCGTGAGGATGCCGGGCGGCTTCGGGAAAGACGTCGGAGATCCCTGGCACAGCGTCACCGGGGAAGTCACCTGGGCGCACGCCGTCGGCTGGCAGCTGGCCTTCCCATCGAACGCTGCCGACGCCGTGGGTCTCCTGCGCGCAGCCATGCGCAGCGAAAACCCGACAATCTTCTTCGAGCACCGCGCGCTCCTCATGACGAGCGACGGCAGCGCGCCTTATCCCGGTGATGACTACGTGCTTCCGTTCGGCCAGGCGCGCATCGTGCGCGAGGGCGAAGGCCTAACGCTCGTGACATGGGGTGCGATGCTCCATCGCGCAATGGAAGCCGTGCAGACCTCGGGGGCGGACGTCGAAGTGATCGATCTGCGAACGATTGCACCGTGGGACCGTGAAGCCGTTTTGACCTCCGTGCGGAAAACCGGTCGCTGCCTGGTCGTGCACGAGGATACGCTGACGGCCGGCTTTGGCGCTGAGATCGCGGCAACGGTGGCGAGTGAGGCCTTCTGGCTGCTCGATGCGCCGGTTGAACGAATCGCGATCCCCGATGTTCCTACACCATATCATCCCACGTTGATGGCGGCCGTCGTGCCAACTCCACAGTCGATCGACAGCGCGATTCGACGATTGATCTCGACCTAAG
>JBFMFA010000295.1:0-4976 GCA_040753195.1 Gemmatimonadota bacterium
GATTGGAGCAGTCCACGGGCCACGATGCACTCGATCGGCTGCTGAATCACAACCTCTTGCTCGCGTACTTCTATTCGGTGGGCCGCGCGCTCGACGATGCACACTATTACATCGTGCGCACGCGAGTTCCCTGGCACTCGCGGGGCCTAACGGTGCGCGAATGGGAAGCGCTGGCGTGGACGCTCCCGGCCGTGCAGCTCGCGGATCATGGCCTCGCGCGAGAACTGCTGCTGCGCATCTGTGAGCTGCACGGATATTCACCCGGGATGGGCGTCCGGTATCTCGATGGGACGCTGTTTGAACCGGGCTTCAATCTCGAAGGCGCGGCGGGGTATGCGGTGGCCGTTGATCGCTACATCCGCGACACGGGCGACGATCACATCGTCGACGATGCGGTGTTAGCCGACACGCTGTACGTGGTCTCCGAGGACCTCACGGCACGGCGTCATCCGCAGCATCCGCTGTATTCGACGGACGTCACCCCCTCGGGAGTGCCGGCTGCACTGCCCTATACCTTGCATGGGAATGCCGTAGTTTCGCAGGCACTGGACGTTTTGCGTCGGACGTTGGACGAAGAAACTGCGCGTGATGTACAGGAGCCCGAAGCGGTCCGAGCAGCGCTTCGGCGTCACTTCGTTCGGGATGGGGCAAAAGGCGTGTTCGCACCGGCAGCAGATCTCAGTGGACACTTTGCGGACGGCGATGACCCGTCGGCGTCGGCGTTATGGTTGCCGATGTACGACGTGGTGACGCGCGACGATTCGATGTACCGTCGCACCGCGAAGGCGATTGGCGACGAGCCGCACGATCTCACGCAGCAGATCGCGCGGCTGCTTGGTCCGAACGGGCAGGCCGTCCTCGACTGGTTCCGTCGTGCGGGGCTGGACCACGGCCGCGCGGCCGCGGTCGTCGATAGCGCCGGGGACGCACGCGGCGACGGCGGCGATGCTGCGTTAGGCGGTCTCCTGGCGTCGACCCTGTGGTACGTTATTCACGCCGCGGGACTGCGCCCTTGAGCGCGGCATCGTCGGCGTCCTCCACGACCATGCGCGCCGCGACGGCGTTCAAGCAGCGCTATGGCCGTATGCCGGATCTCGTCGCGTCTGCTCCGGGACGCGTCAACCTGATCGGCGAGCACACGGACTACAACGGTGGAGATGTGCTGCCGATCGGGATCGGTCAGCGCATTTACGTCGCGGCGACGAAATCCACGTTAGGTAAGTCCCGCGCGCGCAGCGCGGGAGCCGGCGCGGAAGGTGTATTCGATGCCCAGGCGCCACAGAAAATCGGCGACTGGTGGGACTACATCAGCGGCGTCCTGTGGGCGTACGCGCAGCGCGGCGTGACGCTCCCGCAATTTGACTTCGCGATCGCGAGCGACGTGCCGCAGGGCGCGGGACTGGGTTCTTCAGGTGCGTTAGGTGTCGCGGTGGGCACAGCGGTCAACGCGCTGGTCGGAACGAAGTATGACGCGCGAACGATCGCTGAAATCGCGTGGCAGGGAGAACGCGAGTTCGTCGGCGTTGCCAGCGGCATCATGGATCAATTCGCGAGCTCCCTTGCCCGGGAAGGACACGCCTTGCTGATCCACTGCGATTCGCACGAGGCCGAGTATGTGCCGTTCAGCGACCATGTGTTAATTGTGGATACTGGGGTGCGCCGGGAGTTGCGGCATGGGGCCTTCAATGTGAGGCAGCGCGAGAGTGCAACGGCGCTCGCGTGGATGCGCGCGGCTGGCGTGGAAGCGGCGTCGCTGGCGCTGGCGCCGCCCGACGTCTTCAAGCGGGTGCCCTTCGGTGAGCCGTTAGGCAACCGCGCGCGTCACGTCATCGAGGAGCAGGCGCGCGTTGCCGAGGCGGTGGCGTCGTTGCGGGCGACGAAACATCTACCGGGGAACCTGTTGTTGGCGTCGCACGAGTCCCTGCGGACGTTATATGAGTGTTCCTGTGCGGAGCTGGACTGGATCGTCACCGAAGTGAGCGAATACGCCGGTGTATCTGGTGCGCGCCTGACGGGAGCGGGGTGGGGCGGCTGTGCGATCGCGCTCAGTGACGATGAGCTCGCGTTGAAAAAGGCCGCAGACGCGCTGGTACCGCGCTATACAAAACAATTTGGCCAACCGTGCGACGTGTGGGTGACGCGAGCGAGCCCCGGGGCTTACGTGGAGCGCGTCTAGCGCACTCGCACTGGGCTCGCGCGGCGGTCGGATCCAGGCACGGTGGCATGGGGTCGGGCATGGGGTCGGATCTTGAAATACGTGTTCTAAAATGCGCGGACTGCAGCAATTGGCCGCATTGTTCGGATGCGGCGGCGCGCCTATACTTTGAGCGGCGTGCCGCGGGAATAGCTCAGTTGGTAGAGCACAACCTTGCCAAGGTTGGGGTCGCGGGTTCGAGTCCCGTTTCCCGCTCTAGGAAAGCGCGACAGACCACTCCATTCGTCCGGCGCGGTCTGTCGCTCGTCGTTTGTGCCTAACGCTCGGGTGGCGGAATGGTAGACGCGAGGGACTTAAAATCCCTTGCCCGTAAGGGCGTGCGGGTTCGAGTCCCGCCCTGAGCATACCAAGAGTTCTGAGTTTTGGGCTTTGAGTGAAGATCCGAGTTTGAGTCTAAGCCGTGAGTTCGTCTCACGGGTTCAACTCAGTACTTCAACTCAAAACGCCATAAAGCTCCGAGCGGATCATTCAGAACTCTTCGCTTATTGCGCGACCGCTTTCACCGTCGGGTACTTGATCCCCAGCTGTTCGAGATAGGTTTTGTACTTCGTCGCGTCGAAGTAGTACTTGCGCATCTCCGGCCGATAGCGCGCCATGATGTCTTCGTTCAGCCACGTCGGGGGTCCGTCGTTAGGTCCGAGGAACGACTTGTATTTGGTCTCTTTGGTTTGCACGTTGTTGAAGTACTCCCACGCGTCCGTCACCACCTGCGGCTTGAGCAGGACGTCGAGCAAGGTCAGCGCCTGAACCTTCGCTCCGGCCACGCCACCTTTGTGCGCAATCGGCGTCGCCATCGAAATGCCGTTGGCCCAGTTGTGTCCCGGAAGCCCCGGAATGTTCGACGGAAATCGCAGCGTTACCGTCGGGACGTTCCACGAGACGTCACCGATGTCATCGGAGCCGCCACCTAACGAGCGCGTCAAATCCACCGGTCCGCCCAGCGAGTCGACCTTCGTCGCCAATCCTTCCTCGCGTGAACCAAGTTCCTTCTGAATCCCCTTGGCGAGTTCGATATCCGCCGCATCCCATGTCGGCAACCCGACGCGCTGAATATTCTCGTACGTCGTCTGGGCAATTGCCTTGTTGAAGTGACCCGACCACGCCGTTCCGAGAATCTGCACGGTGTCGACCTTCGTGTCGGTCATCATCGCGGCACCTTCCGCCATCCGCTTCGCCGCGTTGAACATGTTCATCGTGCGGTCGTAATCGCGCTCCCGGAAGTAGAACCAGATCGACGCCGTCTGGGGAACCACGTTAGGCTGGTCGCCGCCGTCCTTGATCACGTAGTGTGAGCGCTGTGCGACTTCGAGGTGCTCGCGTTTGAATTCCCACGCCTGCGCCATGAGCATGACCGCATCCAGCGCCGACTTGCCGCGCCACGGTGCGCCGGCCGAATGCGCCGTCTGTCCGCGGAACTTGAACTGCACCGAAATGAGCGCGTTGGATCCCGATTGGCCCCAGGACACGCCGAGATTATTGCCGACATGCGTGAACAACGTCACGTCGACGTCCTTGAATACGCCGGCGCGCACGAGATGCGCCTTCCCCGCGACCTGTTCTTCAGCGACCCCAGGCCAGAGCTTGAGTGTGCCAGGGATCTTCTCGCGCTCCATGATTTCCTTCACCACGATCGCCGCGACGATGTTCACGGCTTGCCCTGAGTTATGCCCCTCGCCGTGGCCAGGCGCCTGATTCACAATGGCGTCACGAAAACCCACGCCCGGCTTCTGATTCGACTGCGGGATGCCGTCGATGTCGGAGCCTAACGCGATCACCGGCTTCCCCGACCCCCAGGTCGCCACCCACGCCGTCGGCATGCCGGCGGTCCCTCGCTCGACCTTGAATCCGTTTTGTTCCAGGACGCCCGTTAGGTATTTGGAGGTCTCGAACTCCTGCATGCCGAGTTCGCCGAATGAGAACACGTGATCGATGATCTGCTGCACCTGTTCGGCGCGCGCGGCAACCTTCGTTAGGGCTTCGGCCTTGAGCCGTTCCAGCCGCGGATCGACGGGCGTCGGCCTGCGTGACTGCTGAGCAGCTGCAGAGCCAGTGAAGGCCGCAACGGCGACAATGGCACAAGAGACAAGGTGGCGGTGCTTCATGGAATGGGAGGTAAGGGTCAGGCGAACGATATCCGGAATGAAATACCGCGCGGCGTCGTGCCTGCGCAATGCGCGAATGTGATCAACCTCGCGCGATTTGGGTGTCGTGTTGCTGGATCCGACCCGGGTCCCGCCGCGGTCCCCGGTTCCCGGATTCAGCCCAGGCTAGGCCGTCTTTAGCGCGACAGCGCGAAGATCGAGATCGTACCGCGCCACAATCGGCCAGGGGCGGCGTGGCGGTTCCAAAGCGACGATCGCCTGCGCTTGCGCCGCACACACACATCCGCTGAGACGCGTGCAATCCAGCGCGACGCGCTCCTGCGTCTGGACCGCCGCGAGGGAGACGTCGATCGCAGCCGGCGAGATCTCCCGTAGTGCCACGCCACACTCGTGCTCCAGATACTCCGCGTTAGGCGTGCCGCCTGGTTGCGACGCAAAACGGCCGCGGTCCGGCGGCACCATCGACTGGTACAATTCGGACTGCGACGTCGGCGCCAGTCCCGCTTCTTCGAGGATCCCAAGCAAACGATCCGGCGCGACGACGGCATCCAGGTCGGGGCCCACCGCGCCAGGACAACGACCCGCATACGTGATCAACAGCGACCGCGGCTCGAACACGCGCCTGAGATACCGCGCCGTCGCGATCGGCGGTGCTGCGA
>JBFMFA010000296.1:0-4968 GCA_040753195.1 Gemmatimonadota bacterium
CGATCACCCGTTAGGCGTTTTCGCACAATCCAACGCTGTGCCCGCCCCTCTAGGCGTGCCATCGCTCGGATTACCGCTGGCTGCGGGACCGTCTGCGGCGAATTTCCAATGGAGCCACGTCCTCCAATGGATAGATTGGCAGCATGGGATGCGCCTTCCAGCCGACATGCTGCGCCTGAGACTCTTTGGAAGCCCCAGCGTCGAGGGCGCTGAGGGACGACCACTCGAGGGGGCGGCTCGGCAACGTCGCGTGCTCGCGTTGCTGGCGCTTCTGGCTTCGGGGCGGCACCGCGGGGTTTCGCGCGACCGGGTACTCGCCCTGCTTTGGTCGGAAGGGGAACCAGAAAAGGCGCGCCAGGCGTTGACCCAGTCGTTGTACCACGCGCGCAAAGCGTTAGCAGCGGAGGATTTGATTCTGGCCGCTGCCGACCTGCGCCTCAATCCCGCGGTGATCAAGGCCGACGTCATCGATTTTGATGAGGCCTTTGAGCGCGGCGACTTCACGGCTGCCGTGCGGCTGTACGAAGGCCCGTATCTCGATGGTTTTTATGTCAACGGCGCGCCGGAGTTCGAGCGTTGGGCGAGCGAGGAGCGTTCGCGTCTTCGATCGCGCTACAGCGAGGCCTTGGAGAAGTTGGCGAGCAGCGCGGTCGAGCGAGGTGAATACGGGGAGGCCGCGGAATGGCGCCGCCAGCTTGCGGCGCTCGATCCACTGAACTCACGCGTCGCGTTGGATCTCATGCGTGCGCTGGCGGCGGCTGGAGATCGCGCTGGTGCCATCAAACACGCGCAGCTGCATCAGGAGATCTTGCGTGAGGAGTTGGGAGCCAGTGCCAACCCGGCGATACTGGAATTCGCACATCAGCTGCGGGACACTCCGCTCTGGACGCCGGGGCCCATTATTGTGCCTAACGTGGGTGCCCCCGTCGAGCGGATGGCTCCGCTGGTGTCCAATGGGGTCGCCCCGGAGGGCCGCTGGCGATCGCGGCGCGCGGCGTGGGTTGCAGCCGCCGTCGTCGTCGGCGTCAGCCTAACGAGCCTTTTCTTCGTTCGCGGGGCGGGCACGCGCCTCGCTGCGCAACAGAATCTGACGGTTGTGATTCCTTTTCGCGTTGCCGGTGCGGATCCGGCACTGGGATATCTGCGGGAAGGGCTCGTGGATCTGCTCGTCGCGAAGTTGATCGACGATACGGAATCTCCGGCGGCGGATGCCGGCGCGGTGATGACCGCCTGGCGTGAAGCCGGGTATTCGGATCGCCAGGACGTGCCTCAGAACGCCGCGGTGCGCATCGCACGACAGCTGGGCGGATCGCGGTTGCTCATTGGCAGCGTCGTTGGAACGCCGAGTAGCCTTGTCATCAACGCAACGCTCTTGAGCGTCCCCGATGGATCTTTGCGCGCACAAGCTTCCGCGGGCGGACCCAGCGACAGTCTAACGATCATTCTTGACCGCCTCGTCGCGCGCCTGCTCGCCAAGGAAGCCGGCGAATGGGAGCGCCTCGCCAATCGCACAAGTACCTCTGTGTTCGCCCTGCGCGCTTTTCTCGACGGACAGGCAGCATATCGGCGTGGATTATATCGCGATGCGGTGCGGCACTTTCGCAACGCGCTCGAGCGAGACGGCGCATTTGCGATGGCCGGTTTGGCGCTCGCCAACGCGGCGGAACGGCTCAACTCTCCTGATGATCGCGCGCGCGGCCTTGCGGCGGCGTGGATGGCACGCGCCGAGCTGGCTCAACGCGATAGCGTATTTCTCGCCGCTCTCGTGGGGCCGCACTACCCGCGAGAGGCGTCCGCTCGCGAGCAGCTCAGCGGATGGGAACGTGCAGCCACGGTCACACCGGAGCGTTCGGAAGTCTGGCACAAGTTAGGCGAACGTCACTTCTTCGATGGCCGCATGTTAGGCCTCGGCGATTGGTCCGCGCGCGCATACGCAGCGTTTCGTCGTTCGGCCGATCTGGACCCCGAATTTGCTTCCCCACTCCAGTACCTCGTACAACTGACAGCGGCAAACGCCGATACTGCAGGCGTTAGGCTCGCTGCCACGGCTTACCTGCGCATTGATTCTGTCGGCGACTTGGCGGCGTTCGTGCGCTGGCGTGCGGCCACGGCCCGCGCCGATAGTGCAGCGCTGCGCTCCATGCGACCGCGGTTCGCGACATTCCCGGCCACGAGTCTGCGTATGATTGCGTTGTCCAGCCTGTACAACGCGACGCACGTGGCCGATGGCGAACGTGCCGTGGCTGGTCTACTGCAACGCGCCGCGCGCGGGAGCGACCGTGCAGACGCACTGCTTGCCAGGCACGCGGTCGCTCTCAATACCGGTAGCACAGACGCTGCCCTCAATGCGCTCCAGGCTCTGGCTGAAGATGCAACGCGCACATCGTTGGCCCTGCGGCTCAGGATTCTCGATGCCGTATATGGCGATGGGGATCGTGCAGCTGCCGAGGCCGCTGTGCAGCGATTGCAGCGGGCGCACCAACGCGATTCGCTGCGCGCAGGCATGGTGCTTTCGCCTAACGATTCTCAGGAATTGTGTGTGCTCGCGCAGTGGGACGCCTGGACGCAGGAATCACCATCGATGCCGAAGCCGCCGCCGCTGGATTCTCTGTCAGTTCCCGGCCATCTGTGTCTTTCGCTCATTCGCGCTATTCGTGCCGCTCGCGCGGCCACGCCCGACGCCACGCAAAGCATAGCTCAGTTCGACTCATTGCGTGCCGTAATGCCACGCGATGACGATTTCCACGAGTACGGGGGCTTGGCGCTGGCCCGGCTCTACACGAGCGTCAGCGATCCACGGCGCGCGCTCGATGCCGTGCGGCGCCGGCCGCACATGCGACCATGGCCGCGCTACCTGGCCAGCCATCTCATGGAAGAAGGCCGGTTGGCGGCCGCCATCCAGGACTCGGCTGCCGCCAGGAATGCGTGGCTGCAGTACTTGTCGCTGCGGGGCGGCGCCGGGCGAGCACTCCGCGATCAGTCTGACTCGGTTCGGGCGATGCTTCGAGAATTTGCGGACCCCAAAGTGCGTCCGCGAGATTGATGAGGGCTTCTCATAACCGTCTGAGTTCTGTGTGACCCGCGCCTGAGCACCGGCAGCCATTTTCTCTCAACGCGCACCAGATCGCAGGAGGGAGAAGATGGACCGAGTAGACACATCCGCCCGCAGTGCATTAGACGACCGCGAAGACACCGCGACCGCATCGTACGGTTCATTTGTCAACGACACGCGCGGGACCGAGTTGGAAGACGCAGTGATACTTCTCTCTGTCGCGGCGAGTTCGCGCTTGCCGGATGAGCAACAAGAGCAGGAACGCATGCAGCTGGTCGAAGCGGCACTATCCTCGGCGCGGGCGGCGGCGGCGGCGCTGCACATGTGGGCAGCGCAATGTCTCTCGGAGTATCGCGGCTCGCGAACGACGTGGAACGTCCATGCGACGAGCGAGCTGCTCGGCAACACACTGCGGCAGTTCGAGACCACTGCTCGCTGGACGGCGGCGCGTCTGTCCGTCGTCGTGCCTAACGTGATGGCTGACGCTGTTGAGACCTGACGTGTACTCGCACGGTGTCAGCGTGGCGCCACGCGCGCGCCCAATAAACGATCGGCCCAGGCGGGCGCGTCGTTTTCGATCACTCGTCTGCGCAACCGCTGCATGCAGTGCCCCCGGCAGCGGGCCAGCTCATATCCCCACCTCGGCCATGCCGCGCAACACGTCACTGGCACGATCGAAGAAGCGCTTCACAGTTTCACTTTGCGTCCAAATGCCTTCATTGGCGCTGAATTCTTGCGCCGTCTTGTGCACTTCAAGGGCGGCGCCGCGAAGCTGTGGAAAGCGCTCGCGCTGAATTGCTATCAACGCCGAGCTGGCGCTGAGCAGCGCGGATGAGACAATCGGCGCGTGTGCCTCATAGCGATCACTGAGTTCCAGCGCGTGTGCTGCCTGGAGCAGCTCAGCGCCGACACTCTCATAGCTTGGTGGAGGTGGCCGCGTGTCTCGAGTCTCGAGGCCATAGATCGCTGCGCCAAGCAAACGAAGCCCTTCGGCAGTGTGAGAGCGCTGTCGATTCGCGTCGCCCGTCGCGGAGGGCTCCGCGGCGAAAGCCGCAAATGCCTGCACGGCTTCGAGCGCCGTCAGGGAGTCGGTCCCGTACACGTCGCTTCCGCTGTCGACGGCCAGTGGTCGTTTTGCTGTGTACGTCAGCGTAAAACTGACGACAGCAAGTCCAAGCAGCCCGACGTATGCTAGCCACGGCCGTCTTGACTCGCCGTGCAGAAGTTTGATTGCCATCGGTACCCCTCTGTGTCTGAGCCGCGCACAAGTGCGGTGAGCGCTAGTCGGGCAATACTCTGTGCAATACGCCTCAGATCGGGGTCAGTACGCCCCCAGAGGATGCTCAGATCGAATTGCAGAGATCGTAAACGACGCCGCGAAAACCGAGGGATGCGCCTGCGCGGCGCTGCTTGAGGCTGCAATCCGCCGCGAGCCACTCGTTAGGATTACGCCCGCTGCTTCTTGAACTACCGCGCTGTTGCGTTTGCTGTCGTCTCGCTCGCTCTGGGACCCCGTGCAGCGGACGCGCCGTCACCGGTCGCAGGCGCGGCTTCGCTGCGCTGGGCCAGCGCGGCCACCGACTCCGCACCCAAGTGAATGGTTTGCGTGGGAAAGGCGATCGACGTACCAGCACGTTCGACGACCTCCATGAACTGGAGGAGTATATCCTGTCGGATCAGTTGGAACTCGCTCCACTCACTGGTCTGAAACCAGGCCATCACTTCGATGTCGAGCGACGACGCCGCGAACTCACGAAACCGTACCACGACAGCGTCGGGCCAGATCTTCGGATGTGCGCGCAGCGTTTGTTCAAAGCCCGCTAAGACTGCCCGCATTTGAGCGGCGGTCGTTTCGTACACCAGACCAATCACCGTCGCCAATCGCTTTCGATCGCGTGCGGTGAACGACTCGAGCC
>JBFMFA010000297.1:0-4967 GCA_040753195.1 Gemmatimonadota bacterium
CCAATGGTTCGTTTTTCAGCCGGGTTGGATTGCTGGTGAGCGGTAATCAACAGGTGCTCGACGCGCCTGAGGTACACCGCAGTCCCGATCAGCTCGCTGCGGATCTGGGGCTCGCCGCTCGGCGGCGGGCTTCGATTGCCTCAGTCGTGACGCGACCACGCTTCGCATTGCTTGTCGCGGCACAGACCGTAACGCAGTTCGGCGGGAAGTTGCAGGCGATGGCTTTGATAGCGCTGGTTGGTGCTCGAGCGCAGGTCGCCACCAGCGGTCTCGAGCTCGCCAAACTGGCGATCGTGTTTACCCTACCGATGATCGTGCTCGGGCCGATCGCCGGGGCGCTCGTCGATCGCTGGAATAAAGTGCGCACGCTTATCGTGTGCGACGCTCTGCGCGCCGTGATCGTCGCGTTGATGCCCGGGGCGTACGCCCTAACGCATGGATTGTGGACTGTTTACGTGCTCGCGGGGTTGGCGTTTCTGCTTGGTGTATTTCAGCAGTCCGCGAAGTTGGCTTTGATCCCGGAGCTTGTCCCTCCGCATGAGCTGCTCCCTGCAAACGCATTCCTCACGTTGATCGGCCGGGTCGCGACCATGTTCGGCATCGTCGGCGGCGGCTTGATTCTGACGGCGTCGATTTGGGAGCGCATCGGGTGGCCGTCGTATGCGGCGGGGTTTTATATCGATGCCGCGTCGTTCGCGTTTTCGGCCGTGATGATGCTGCTCATCGGATTGCGCATGTTGCGCGAGCGGCCGCACGCGATGGCCCCGAACCGCCTAACAAGTATGCACCCCGTTCGTGCCATGCGCGGAGCGTCCGAGATCATTCGGGCCGATCGGCAATTGCGGTTCGCGTTCTGGACCGTGGTGCTTCTCGGCGTTGTGGCGTCCGCTGGCTATGTCCTCCTCGTTGTGTCGGTGCAGACGGTGTTAGGCGAAGGCACCAAGGGCGTTGGATTGCTCGGCGGAATGACCGCGGTGGGCATGATCATCGGCTCACTTGCCGTCGGCACCGTCGGCACCCGGTTCGACAAAGGTTCCATCATCCTTGTTTCTGCATTGATACTCGGCGTGGCGATGGCGATCGGCGCGCTCACCTACACCTTTGTTAGCTTGCTTCCCATCGCGCTCATCGGGGGCGTGCTCTTGGCGCCGATCATGGTTTCGCAGGACACGCTGCTGCACGAGGCAGCGCCCGCGCACACCCGTGCGACGATCTTTTCGACGCGCGAGCTGGTTCTCGGAGCCGCATTTGTTTTAACGGCGTGGACGGTCGGTGGCGCGGTGGTCCTAGCGGACCGAGCCGGCTGGGAGCAGCCTTATCGTGTACTGTTGGGCCTGTGCGGCATACTTTTCGCGCTCGTAAGCGCAGTTGCGGCGCTGGCTCACGCTCGTGGCAAGCGCCGTTATCACGTTAGGTCCAGTCTTGTCGCATGAAGATCGCCCAGATATCGCCTTATAGCTGGGACGCACCCGGTGGCGTGCAAGCGCACATCCGGCAACTC
This sequence comes from Gemmatimonadota bacterium, assembly GCA_040753195.1. Lineage (GTDB taxonomy): Bacteria > Gemmatimonadota > Gemmatimonadetes > Gemmatimonadales > Gemmatimonadaceae > DASYRX01. The sequence continues at coordinate 1,502 of JBFMFA010000297.1, forward strand.
ACCAAGCGGCTGCGCACGCGCGGTCACGAGGTGTTGATTCTTGCCCCTGGCGAACACCCGGGGTCGGATCCGCCGGGCGTGAAGATCGTCGGTCGCCCATTTCACATACGGGCGAACGGGGCTGTCGCGCGCATCTGTTTCAGCAAAAGCTCGATGCGCGTAGTGCGCGAGACCTTGGACGAGTTCGCACCAGACCTCGTGCACGCGCACGACCCGCTCGTGACAAGCACGTCGCGTTGGGCCAGCATGCACACCAAAGCGCCGGTGGTCGCGACTTTCCACTCGTATTTTGCGCCGGATAGTCTCGCCGGCCGCTGCTACACGATTCTCGCGCCATTCGGCACATCGGTTTGGGAGCGCATCAACAAGCGTATCGCGGTGTCGGAGGCAGCACGGGAAAGCGTCTGCTCACGCATGGGGGACGCTCCGATCGACATCGTGCCTAACGGGACTGACGTGCACGTCTTTCAGCACGCGAAACCCGCGAAGCTGCCAAAAGGTCGCACGATGCTCTTCGTCGGCCGTCTGGAGCCGCGCAAAGGCTTCCCGGTGGCCGTGCGTGCGTTTGCGCGGCTTGCACAGCACTACAGCGACCTGCAACTCATCGTGGTCGGCGAGGGCGTTGAGCGCGAAGCCGTCGAGGTATTGCCGCGTGCGCTACGGTCCCGCGTTCACTTGTTAGGCAGAGTGTCCGACAGCGCGCTGCCCGGGTATTACGCGGCCGCCGATGTTTTCGTCGCGCCGGCGACCGGCAGCGAGTCGTTCGGGATCGTGCTCGTGGAGGCGATGGCCGCGGGCGTGCCGATCGTTGCGAGCGACATCGATGGATATCGGGAAGTGGTACGGCACGGCCGCGAAGCGTTGCTGGTGCCCAAGGGCGATCCCGCGGCGCTCGCGGGCGCGGTGCAGCGGCTCTTCGAACGACCGGACGAAGCGCGTACGCTGGGCAACAATGGGCGTACCCGCGCTCGGCGGTATGACTGGGACACCATACTGGTGGCGCTGGAGAACATCTACGCCGATGCGATCGGTGCACCGCGCACCGCCGCGCTGGCGCGCGCCTAACGCAAACCCGCCAGCAGTAGGTCCCTGAGGCGCGTGGCCTGAACGTCCCAGGTCCACGCTCTGTGTACCCACGTCGCTCCGGCCGCACCCATCGCCGCCGCACGTGCGGGATCGGTGAGGAGCTGAATCAACGCCTGTGCGATCGCGTCGGGGGATTCCGGGTCGACCAGCAGACCGGTTTCGCCATCCTTCACCGCTTCAGGCGCACCACCCGAATTGCCCACGACGATCGGTCGTCCCACCGCCGCCGCCTGCAGGAACACCGCGCCTAACGCTTCGACGTCGAGGCCCAGCCAGCGCGCGCGGCAGGGCATCGCGAAGACATCGCCCGCCCTGAAATAGTTGGGCAGCTCGTCATATGGAACACCGCCGGTGAACACGACGCGATCGCTCACCCCGGTGCGCGCGGCGAGCCGCCGGAGACCATGTTCGAACGGCCCCATACCGACGATCAACAGGCGCACATCGGGTACGGCGCGCAGCAGGCGCGGCATCGCCCTGATGAGCATATCCTGGCCTTTGCGCGGCACCAAACGCGACACGCAGCAGACGACGGGCGCCTCACCTAACGAGTGGCGCTGCCGCACCATCGCGTCGGAAACGTCAGGCCTGAAGATCTCCGTGTCGATCCCCGACCACATGATCGGCATGTCGTCGACCCGTTGAAATGCACGCTCCAGCTTGCGCCGCGTCCATTGCGACCCCGCCGTGACGAACAGCGCCTCGCGTCCGATCCGCGCGAGCAGGAGGGGGACACGCGCCGCCGTAAGCTCCAGGCCTTGCGACATGCCGGCGTACGGAATGCCCAGCTTTCGCTTGATCCCGGGTCCCATGTGGCCGAGGGGCCAGATCGCGCCGAAGAGCACCACGTCCGGCTTGCGCGCGCGCAGTTCGGTGTGCACTCGACGCCTAACGCCGGGCGTCGGAAGCATCATCGTCGTCGGCAGCCGAATCACTTCGTGCGGAAATGTGGCGTCGAACGCTTCCCAACCAGGATACGACGACGAGAAGATCGTCACTTCGCCGGCGGGAAAGCGGCGCATCACCTGGTCCACGAGGTAGTTGATCCCGCCCATGCGCGGCGGGAAGTCGTTCGTCACGACGAAGACGTGCAAGCTCGGATGGGCCAGTAGGGCGCCTAACGCGCCAGATTCACGTTCAGATAGGCCGCGTCGCCCGTCACTTCGCGCTCGACGAACGGCGCCAGCCAATCAGGGATCGAGACCTGCGCATCTGCGTCGTTCAACTCCACCTCGGCAACGACGAGCGGACGGTCCAGGAACTCGTCGATCTCCCAACAATGCTCCGGCGTTTCCACGACGTGACGGCGCTTCACAAGCCGCTTCCCCTTTGTCAGCTCCCACAAGTGCTCGAATATTCCGCGCGTCGTTTCTTCCTCGAATTCCATCCGCACAACGCCGGCGCCAGCCTTCACGGTACGAATGAAACGTTCGCCGCCGTTCATGCGATCGCGGCGCAGCCGCTCGATCAAACGTTCACCAGGCAGATACCCCTGTGCGATTTCGTGCGTCTCCGCGGGCGGCATCTCCGAAGGCAAGCCACGCAGCAGAAACTTACGCTCGATCTCGAGGCCTGGACGGCCGATCGACTTCAAGCGTTCGGCGAAGGCATGGGTGGCCACGAAAAAGTCACGAGACCCGTCGCCTAACCATTTTTCCCTGGCGCGTGCGAATGCCTCCTCGGCGTGGGCACGCACTCCCTCGGCGAGAGCGACAAGACCCGGCCGCAACCGCGTCGTGGAGCGATTGCCGCGCTTGCGCATGGGCAATTCCTCCGAGCGAGCCAGGGCCGCGATGGCTCGAGCATCGTCGTGCGCCGCATCTTCCAGTGCATGCGCCAGCTCCCGGGACCACAAATGCGCATCGTGAACCTCGCCTAACGCGTCCTGCAGCTTCTTGAGCTGCTGCACGATCCCCTTCGCTTCGTCGCTCCCGTCCATGACCGGCTCCAGCACATATCGCAAACGTTTACCGCGGATGCGAGCACGGTGAATGTTCTCGTCGTCGACGATGCTTTTGATATCAGCGAGCGCGTCTTCCAACGCGCCCGCCTGCGTCAGGATTGCCAGAGCAAGCACAGACCCGAATGTCGGGTCCGCGGCGCTGTCAGCAGGGTTCACAGGCGCCGCGTGTCGGCTGAGCCGACGACGCAGCACGCGCAACGTGGGCTCGAGATTCTGCTCGATCTCAGCCTCGAGTTTGAGGTCGGCCCGCTCCTTTCGCTCGCTGAGCACGCGCACGAGGTGACGCGGTGCAGCCCGCGCACGTGGCGTAAGCGTTTTTATCTGTTCGTTGAGCCAGCCGAGCAAAACTTCGCAGTCCCGACTCTCGTTGGAAGCGTCGGCGATCGCGTCGAGACGCCGACGAGTCTTCTTCCCGAT
>JBFMFA010000298.1:0-4967 GCA_040753195.1 Gemmatimonadota bacterium
CGATTGGTAAACGCCCAATGCAACTCGACCTGCGAATAATCTGCACGTACCATCGCCTCGCTGTAGCGGCTCGCGAGCATGAACGGAAGCTGGTCCTCGTTCAGGTGGTACCTTGGCCGGTAGCCGCGCTCAATGAGCAAGTCACGCGCACGCGCCACATCACAGCGCCTAACGAGGATATCGAGATCCCCGCTCGCCCGTAGCGCAAGATTGCTGTAGAGTCGCGCCGCTAACATCGGTCCTTTGTATGGCAGCGCCGGTACGCCGCACTCGCGCAAAGCGGACAGGATGCCGGTGAGCTCGGCGCTCAGGCGCAGCATCCGATGTGCGTTGCGCAAGAACTCGTTCCCTAGCGCGGCGCGCACATCCTGCGGAAAGGCGTCGAAGCTCGCTGCTGAAAGGTGCCAGTGCAGCAGCGGCAGCATTCGATGCCAGGCCGCACGTTTGAGTAGATCTTGCCAGTCCAGCCCCTCTGCGATAGTGGCTTGAGCGCGCGCTGCGTGTTCGTTGGAGCGCTGCGGGCGTGCGCAGTGCAGCAAAACCTGCAACTCACGCGACGGTGGAAAGTGCATGCGAGCGCTCTCGCCTAGTGCGCTCATGCGTCGCTCAGCGCGGTTCATGTCGCGTAGTTGTATGCGCTCGAGTAGTCCGGGTACTTCGCCGCTTCCGCATCCGGATCGTTCAACACTGCTCCAACCACTGCCGCGCCAACATCGCTCAGCTGTTCCACCGCCTGACGAGCCGCGGCCCGCTCCGTGCTCCCCGCGCGCAACACCACAATCGCCCCATCTGCATGCGCCGCCAGAATCGCCGCGTCTGGCACCGCCTCGAGCGGCGGTGAATCCACAAGTACAACATCAAACCGCTTCCCTAACGAGCCGAACACCCGCGTTAGGTTCTCAGTCTTCAACAGATCCGGTGACTCCGCATTCGTCGTCCCACTCGGCATCACGTGCAGGCGCGCAATCGCAGTCTCAGTCAGCGCTTCATCCACAGTCGCGAGATCCGCCAGCGTATCAGCAAACCCCGGCACCGACGGAACGTCGAACAACTCATGCAACCGCGGCCGCCGCATATCCCCGTCAACAACGACCACTCGGAACCCCTGCTGTGCAAACGCAACCGCCAGGTTCGCCGTCGTCGTCGTCTTCCCGTCTTCGCCATGCGCGCTCGTCACGACCACCGTACGCAAAGTGCGGGAGCTTTGCGACAGCAGCAGACGAGCGCGCAACGATCTGAACACCTCGGACTGCGATGCGCCACTAGTGCTGAGCGAATCGAACAAGGTCGCCGTATCGCTGCGCCGCTGCGCACCATTTACACCTAACGGGCGAATGGGACGCTTGCCGTTCCCGCTGCCTAACATGCGCCGCAGACGCCACCGGCGACGCTCGCGCATCTGCGGAATCACAGCCAGCCCCGGCACACGCAGCAGACGCTCGATATCCGCTCGCCGCCGAATCGACGTGTTCATGTGCTCACGCAGGAACGCGATTGCGAGAGCAAGCATAAGGCCCGTGCCTGCGCCGAGCATGAGTTTGAGCAGCTTGGGAGATGACTCCGGGATCGCACGCGTCGCGAGATCCACGATCTGCACCTTGCTCACGTCGACGGCCTCCATCATCCGGGCGAGCTGATACTCCTCGCGCAGCCGCTCATACAGCTGCTGAATGGAGGTCACACTTCGATCGAGGCGCGTTTCCTCGGTCTCCACAGCTGACAGCTTCGACATCTCGGCGGCGCTGTTCCCAAGCATCTGTTGCAGCTCACCGACGCGCCCGCCTAACGTGGCAACCTGGCTGCGCACAGCATCAGCCAGACGCCTCTCCGACGCCGCAATACGCTCCTCGATCTGCTTAACGAGCATATGCGCCGGCAGTTTCCCTGCGGCGATTAACGAGTCGCGCGTAGTCTCAAGCGCCGTCAACTCCGTGAACATCTTCGTCACCACTGGACTGGCGGCGACATCGGTCGCGGCAGCCAGCGAGCGCAACGCTGCCGCTCCGGAGCTAGGCTTATCGAGCTGCTCAAGCAGCGACTGATACGTGCGCTGATCGCTTTCGTATTCACGCCGTTTCATCTCCACCTGCAGCATGGCTTCCTGCTCGGCGGCAAAGCGCTCCTCCGAGCGATACACCTGATGCCGACTGCGGAAGGCGGCGACTTCGGCCTCCGCGGCGCGTAACGAGCGCTCGTATTCGACCAGCTGTTCGCGCAGGAAGACAAGCCGCTGCCGATCCTGCTGGCGCTCGTTCGAGGCGCTGAGCGTGCGGTACTCTATGACCACACGGTTCACGACGTCGATGGCGGTTCGCGATTGCGCGGACGCAAAACTGACATCCAAAGCGTTTGTGCCTTCGCGCGGCCGCGCGCTCAACCCGCTGATCACCATGTCGATCGCGGCATCGCGCGGCATAACAACCAGATCGGCCGATGCCACGACCGGCTTCTGCCTAACGGTGAAGTGCACGCCGTTCAGGGTCAGCGGTGAGCCGTACGCTGCGCGCGCCCGGCCCTTGCCGTCCGACGCAACGACGAGCTGGTCGCTGAACGTGACCTGGAGCGCCCGCGACTCCTGCGCTGGCGCGTCGGCGCGCATCGCCTGAGCCCAGCTCGGCTGACCCTGTTCGGCGAGGTCGTACAACCGTAGACCGAGGCTGTCCACGACTGCACCCGCAACGGCGCGCCCGGTCAACACCACTATCTCAGACATGATCGGATCCGCTTTCGCCGCACTGCGTGGCGTTTCAGTCACGCCTTGTGTGACTTGCTGCGGATCGAGCAGGCGGATCAACGCGTTGGCTCGATAAATGGGCCGCTCGCGCGATACGACCACGTACGCCACGCTCGCGAACGCGACCGTCATCAGAGCGATGAGCCACACGTGACGCCGAATGACGCCGAGGACCTCGCCGAGGCGCAGCACCGGTCCCTGGCCGACGAAGTCGTCGCCGTGCGCGCCGTTCGGCGTCGCCGGTGCAGGGGACGGTGTAACGACCTGGATACGCAGCGGCTCGCTGCTGCTGGCGCCTAACGGCTCTTGCTCACCCATCTCACGACAGCCCCGGTCTCAGCAGGGACACGCCCACCGGCCGCCCCGCTTCAGCCACGTCCCGAATGCACACAACGACGCGTTCCAGATCTTCGATCGTCAGGTTCGACCCAGACGGGAGGCAGAGGCCGCGCCTGAAGAGCGTGTCCGCCACCGTGCCGCCTAACGCCGCAAAGGACGCAAAGACCGGCTGCAGGTGCATCGGCTTCCACACCGGGCGCGCCTCGATGTTGCGCTGCTCCAGAGCAAGGCGCACCGTTTCGCGATCGGACCCGAACTCGTCTGGATCGATGGTTAGGCACGTCAGCCAACGCGTATGTCGCCCCCACGGCGCCTCCGGCATGAACTCGATGCCTGGCAGGTCGCTCAGATGCCGTCGGTAAAACTCGAAGTTGCGACGGCGCGCCGACACACGATCAGGGAGCACCTGCAGCTGCCCGCGACCGATCGCCGCGAGCACGTTGCTCATGCGGTAGTTGTAGCCGATCTCGGAGTGCTGATAGTGCGGGGCAGGGTCGCGCGCCTGCGTGGCGAGCTTGCGTGCGCGCTCGATGAGATCGCCGTCGTCGGAGACGAGCATCCCGCCGCCTGACGTCGTGATGATCTTGTTTCCGTTGAACGAATAGATCCCGGCGGCGCCGAACGTCCCCGGATGGCGTCCACGGTACGTCGCGCCTAACGACTCAGCCGCGTCTTCGATGACCGGGACGCCGTAGCGTTCGCACGCCGTCATGATCGACGTGAGGTCCGCGCTCTGCCCATACAGGTGCACGAGTACCACAGCACGCGGCAGGCGTCCTCGACGTGAGCGTTCTTCCAACGCCTCGGCGAGGATATCGGGATCCATGTTCCACGAGTGGCGCTCGCTGTCGATGAACACAGGGCGCGCGCCGAGGTATACGATGGGATTGACGCTGGCGGCGAAGGTGAGCGTCGAAACGAAGACCTCATCCCCCGGTCGCACGCCGATCAACTGCAATGCGAGGTGCAGCGCCGCCGTTCCTGAGCTGAGCGCCGCGGCGTGATGCGCGCCGACGAGCCGCGCGAACTCATGCTCGAACGCGTCGACTTGCGGGCCAAGCGGCGCGATCCAGTTGGTCGCGAACGCTTCCGCGACGTAGTACTGCTCCAGCACCCCCATGTGCGGTGCTGAGAGGAAGATGCGGTGCTCCGGCTTCGTTGGATGAAGCGGTGGCGGCGCCGTCGGCAGCGCGAGGCTGGTGCTCAACATGGGCGAGAGAGTTGTGGTCTCATTGCGCTTTCGCCGACGTGCGAGGTGGGATTGTGGATGCCTGCTTACACAAGTGCCGTTTGCCGGCGCCGCTGAGCCTTCACGTGCCGCGCGAACGCGCGTGCGTGCAACGGGTTAGCTCAGTCGGCGCCGGCTTCGACGACTTGTCTTTCGGTATCAAAAGCAATGGACATTCCGCGTTCGTCCTCGCGCAGTTGAATCGCGGCAAGCCGCGCGTAGATCCCTCCGCGTTCCATCAACTCTTCGTGCGTCCCGTCCTCGACGATGCGACCGTCGTCGAGCACCACGATGCGATCGGCGTCGCGTACTGTCGCGAGTCGGTGCGACGAGATCAGCGACGTGCGTCCGTGCATGAGCGTCTGGAGGGCCGCTTTGACGTGCGCCTCGGATTCCGCGTCGAGCGATGACGTCGCTTCGTCGAGAATTAGAATCGGCGCATCTTTGAGAACGGCGCGCGCGATGGCGATGCGTTGACGCTGGCCGCCGCTCAACTTGACGCCGCGTTCGCCGAGCAGCGTGTTGTACCTTTGCGGCAGCTCGAGAATGAAGTCGTGCGCGTTCGCCGCGCGCGCCGCGTCTTCGATCTCGGCGTCGCTCGCGTCCAGACGTCCGTAGCGGATGTTGGCGCGCACGGTGTCGTTGAAGAGATCGACGTCCTGTGAG
>JBFMFA010000299.1:0-4966 GCA_040753195.1 Gemmatimonadota bacterium
GAACTCGACGTTAAACGAGTTGGCTCGATGTGGCATCATGAGATCGAGCTTGCCGCAGATGCGCGACGTGCCGGAAGCTCAGTAGACGCCGTCGTAGGTCGCGTTGTCATTCGTGGCGACCGTCACGCGGACCGTGCAACCAGCCTAACGCAGCCGCACCTTGAAGCTGCCATCCTCACGCGCGTCTCGGCATTGCGGGCGATGTGCTAACACCAATGAAGGAGAGCGTCCCGATGGCGCGATCGGTCGTCCCGAACGACCTCAACGACAGATCATCGGCCTGCGCTCCCGCCCTGAGACCACCTCTCCAGCCGACCGAAGAGAGCACATCCCCGTACGGGTCGTATCGCGGACCGCGCCGCGGCAAAACCGGCTGCTAGACGCGCGTCGAACATGCGCCGATGTTCTCAGGTATGACGCGGCCGTTGAGGCGCACGCTGCGATCCGCAGCGAGGCGCAGGCAGCGATCGCCGGTCGTTAGTTCGTAGTGCCGCTTCGGTGCGAGCCGATGACAGAGCTTCAAGCGCAGCTCTCAACGAGTCTCGAGGGACGCTACACCATCGAGCAGGAACTCGCTGGCGGTGGGATCGCGCGCGTCTTTGTTGCCCATGAGACGCGGCTCGACCGGCGCGTTGTAATCAAAGTTCTCTCCCCGGAACTCGCCGCTGGCCTCTCCGCCAAACGCTTCGAGCGCGAGATCCGCCTCGCCGCGTCGCTGCAGCAAGCCAACATCGTTCCGCTCCTCGAAGCCGGCAACTCGGGCGAGTTGCCGCTCTACATCATGCCCTTCGTCGACGGGCTCTCGCTGCGCGAACGCCTCACACGCAACGGCCGCCTCCCCCTCGAACAAACGATCAGCATCCTGCGCGACGTCGCCCGCGCGCTCGCCTACGCGCACGATCGCGGCGTCGTGCACCGCGACATCAAACCGGAGAACATCCTGCTCTCCGGCGACGCCGCGGTTGTCACGGACTTCGGCATCGCCAAAGCCATCTCGGCAGCGACGGCCGGGAGCGAGCGAGCGCCTAACGTTTCGACGGTCACACAGCCCGGAACGGCCGTCGGCACTCCGACCTACATGGCACCAGAGCAGCTCACCGGCGATCCGTCCGTGGACCATCGCGCCGACATCTACTCTTTTGGCTGTCTCGCCTACGAGCTATTGGCCGGCGAACCACCATTCAGCGGCACGCTCCAATCGCTCTTTGCTGCCCACCTGAGCCACACCCCCACACCGATCAGCGAGAAGTATCCGGAGTGTCCACCGGCTCTGGCAACGCTCGTTATGCGCTGCCTCGCCAAGGACCCCGCCGCGCGGCCGCAGTCCGCGCGCGATCTCTTGAGCGTGCTCGACGGCGTCATCACGCGTGCCACCACATTCACGCAACTCCGCGCGCGGCTCGGCAGACGGCAACGCATCACCGCCGGCGTGCTGATCGCCGTCGTGGCGTTAGGTGCTCTGTTCGTTGCACGGCCGTGGCGTTCCTCTGGCACGGCCGCATTCGCCAGCATCGCGGTGATCCCCTTCGTCAACATGACCGGCGACTCCAGCGACGAATACCTCGCCGACGGTATCGCCGATGAAGTCGCCACCGCCCTCGGCAAAGTTCCGCGTATCCGCGTCGTCTCGCGCGGTCTCAGTTACCGGTACAAGGGACAACGCGCGCTCAACTTCAGCGAGGTGGGTCGCGAACTGAACAGCGACCATCTCTTGCACGGTTCCTTGCGTCGCACACCCGATGGTCTCCGAGTGTCGGCGCAACTCGTTAGGACGACCGACAACTTCGAGGCATGGTCGGAGACGTACGATCGTTCGCTGAGCGATGCGATCGCCTTTCAGGATTCCATTACGCGTGCGATCGCCGGAGCACTCGGACGCCAATTCGCCAGCGACACAGCAACTGCCGGCGAAACCGCGACCCGCGTGACGGCGGATGCCCAGGCGTACGATTTGTACCTGCGCGGCAGGTTCTTGCTGCAACGTCGCGGCAGTGGCGTGCGCCAGGCAGTCGAGAACTTCGAGCGAGCCATCGCGAGGGACAGCAACTTTGCCCAAGCTCACGGGGCGCTGGCGCTGGCGCTCGAACTGCTCCCATACTTCGAGCCGATCGAGGCGCGCAGCCTGCGTGATCGCGCCGTCGCCGCCGCGCAGCGTGCTCTCACACGCGATGCGTCACTCGCCGAGGCGTACACAGCGCTTGCGATGGCGCATCAGCATGCGTTCCAGTGGGACAGCGCAGACGCAATGTACCAACGCGCGGTGGCAATCGATTCAACCGAAGCGGACGCGCACATTCAATATGGACGGTTCCTGTTTTACACGGGCCGTTTTATCGACGCGCAGCGTCAGTTCGACCGCGCGCGCAGGCTGGATCCGTATTCCGCCGTGGCCTCAGGTTGGGTCGGTTATCTGCTTGTACTCGGCGGTCGTCAGGCGGACGGGATCGCAGAGTTACGCCGCGCGCTGGAGATCGACTCGACGAGTCCGCCGTTGTTAGGCATCAGTTCGACGGCATTTCTCTTCGCGAACCGGCGCGCCGAGGCAAAGCTCTTCGCCGAGCGTTTGGCGCGAGCCGTTCCGGAGTGGCGCCACGTCGCCGCCGCAAATCTCGGCGAATTGGGGGAGCGTGAACGCGCCGAAGCGATGCTGCGCGAGTTCGCGCAAACCCCTCCCGCCATCATGCCGCACACGAGGCGGTCAATTTTGCACCTGGCGCTGGACGACACGGCGACGACTCTTGACGCCATGGAGCGCGCCACCGAGGCTGGTGAGATCTGGCCAACGTACTATTCGTTGAGTGAACCGCGCTTCGATGTATTGCGGCGCTCCGCGCGTTTCGCCGCGATTGTGCGTCGGGCGGGGTTGAACGTTGCGGTGTTCACGTCACCTAACGGTGGGAGGCCGCGATGAAAGGCGCAATGGTGTTGTTAGGCATCGCTCCGGCAATCGCCGTCGCACAGCCGCGCATGTTGAACGTCGGCGATGCGCGCATCAGGTACGAGGTCGTCGGGGAGGGGCCGGCGATCGTTTTTGTGCACGGCTGGGCGCAGGATCTCAATATCTGGGATGAACAGGCGCGCGTCTTCGCGCGTGACTATCGCGTGATTCGCTTTGATCGCCGTGGCTACGGTGAATCGACGGGATTTGCTGATCCGTCCGCGGACCCGGCGGATCTGCTCGCCTTGCTCGATACGCTGGGGGTGCAGACGGCGCACATTGTGGGGCTCTCAGCGGGGGCGCGCACGGCGCTGGATTTTGCGGCTGCCTACCCGGCGCGAGTCAGCGCGATCGTGTACTACGGCGGCGCGCCGGTGCCCGGGTTCCCCGGGATGCCTAACGAAATGTCCGCGCAGTCGATGTTCGGTGAGCTGGCCCGCGCGCACGGCGTGGATTCCGTGCGGAGATTGGTCGTCGCGTCGCCGCTCTTTTGGGATCCACCGAATCGTCCGGATCTGGTCGAGCTCAAGGTGCGGATGATGGCGAAATACGCGGGACGCGATTTGCTGGATCCGCGGCCTGAGTCGGGTCGGGTGCCGCGGGTGCAGTGGGGCCGGCTCGCTGAGCTGCGCGTGCCGACGTTGATTGTGAACGGTGATCACGACTTCCCCAACATTCTGGTCGCGGCCGATTCGATGGCCAGAAAGATGCCTAACGCGCGCCGGGTAGTGATTGCAGATGGTGGCCACGGCGCTCACTTCGCGCAGCCGCAGCAGTTCAATACAGCGCTAAGGAGTTTTTTCAAGAGTTTTCGCCGGTAACAACGACGGCGGTGCCTCCGCCACGCCGCATCGCGGACTCTACCAGATGAACGTGTGCGTGTACTTCAGCATGAAAGTCCGCCCGGACGAACGCGGTAGGCGCGGCTGCCCCACAATGTCGCGCTCCGTGTGCAGGCCCTCATTGTACACCAGCCAGAGATCCGTCCCTTCGCGGAAGTGATAACGGAAGCGCGCGTTGAACGTCGCCAAATCCGCCACGTTGCTGTATTGCGCAAATGTGCTGAAGAAGATGTGCGTGTTCAGCGCCAGCTGCACCTTGATCCGTGCCAGGTGCGCCGTGACTTGCTGGTCTCGCTCATCGAACGTTAGGCGGTTGACGTCGTAGCCGCCGCCCAGCTCGAGGTAGCGGGACGGATTCCACGCCGGGCTGAACGAGAGTCCCATGCGCGTGCCGTCGTAAAACGACCCCGCCGTCAACGCGTAGTTGCCGCGCACATTCGCACTGCGCGCGAGTTCCAGGCTAACGCGTGCATCGTGAAACCAGTATTCACCGGCCGGAACAATCGCGCCGGCGACGTCGAAATCTTCCAGCACACCTTCGAAGTTCGAGCGTCCCGTGAACTGCAACTGCCTGCCATTCTTCAACTCGACGTTCAGCTGACCTTCGATCCAGCGCGAATCAGCGGTGCCGTCGAGCATTCTGATGTAGTGCCCTGAGTTCACTTGAACGCCCGTCGATCGCAACGCTGAAGTCGTGTTCTGGAAGCGCTTGTATTGCGCGTGACCACCGAAATAGCGGAACCCCGTGCGCGACTGAAAGCCGAGCCGCGGGAGGTAATCGTCGCCAACTCGATTGAACTCGCCGGAGTACGTAAAGCCGCCATCACGCACGCGTTCCCAGCGCGCCTGCAGGAGACCGGCAGATGCGGCCGAACGCTCGTCGATGGCTTCGTCGAAGCTCTGCGCCCAGCGCAACGTCAGCCACTCGTCGCCTAACGGGCGCAGCACAGCGTCCACACCATACGCAAGATTATCCTCGCCGGCCGACGCATGGCGTGAAGTGACCATTGCACCGATGGACGAATACGGATTCAGGATCTGTTGATTCAAGCGCGCGACGCTCATGTTCTCCGACGAACGGCCGCCGTGCGACGCGGTCTGCATGCTGAGCAGCCCGTAGTCCATGCCCCCGATGCGCCCGACGGCACGCAATCCACCGTAGATCGGAACGATCTCGCCGTCAGCC
>JBFMFA010000300.1:0-4934 GCA_040753195.1 Gemmatimonadota bacterium
CATGTGCTCATCATCGATGATGAGAGCACACTCCGTGTGGCGCTCCGGCGCTTCTTCTCGCGCATCGGGTGGCGGGTCACCGAAGCCTCTGACGGGAAGGAAGCGCTCGCGCTGATCCTCGAGAGCGTGCGATCGAGGCAACATGGCGGCACGTATTACGACATGGTGCTGTCAGACGTCCGCATGCCGGGCCTGAACGGAATGCAATTGCATGCTCGGCTGAGTGTCGAGCGACCTGACATCGTCCCGCGCATTGTGTTCTCTACCGGTGATGTCGCGGGTCCGGAAATGGCGGCGTTCGTGAGCAAAGCGCACAGTCTCATCGTGCACAAGCCATTTCAGTTGGGAGAGTTGCAGGAGATCGCTGAAAAGCTCCGGGGCACGAACGAGCGTGAGATAACTCCGTAGAAAAACGCACGCAGCTTCAAACACACGGCTAGCTTGTTGTTGTGCCGCAACGTGAACTGGCGCTTTTTCCGCTTCCCATCGTCCTGTTCCCGCACGCGCCCATGCCGCTGCACATCTTCGAGCCGCGGTATCGACGGTTGATGGCGGATTGTCTCGAGGGCGATCAGGAGTTCGGCGTACTGCCGCGGCTCGACGAGGTCGCGGAGCGGGACATCGCGCCGGGCACTGTCGGGTGCGTGGCACGCATCGAGCAGACGCAGGATCTGCCGGACGGACGTTCCAACGTCCTGCTGCGCGGAGGGGAGCGCTTCACGTTTTTGCATTTTGTGGAGAGCGGCACGCCGTACTTCAAAGGGATTGTCGAAGACATTCCGGACGAAGAAGTGCCGGCGTATGCGACGCGTGACCTGGGCGGCAGGGTGCGCGACCTGTTTAAGCGCGTGGCATCGGCCGCGCGGACGATCGCGGACGACCGGGCGCCGGTTCCGGATCTACCTAACGACGACCTGAGTCTTGCGTTCGTCGTGGCGCAGTATCTCGACCTGGATCTGGCGAGCAAGTATCGTGTGTTGGCGTCGCGATCAGCGGTCGATCGCTTGCGACAGGTTGACGGTGTGCTCTCGCCGATCGTCGAGACGATCGAGGATCGGGCGACGGTACACGTGCGCGCGCGGAGCAATGGCCATGGTCACGGAGCCGGTGCCTAACGCGGCATGACGGACACCCGCCTTGAGGACAAGCTCGCCGGCATCGTCGGCGCGCGGTACGTGCGGTCGAAGCCGGCCGAGTTGCTGGTGTACGAGTCGGACGGGCTGCCGGGGTATCGCAAGCGGCCGTCGTTGGCTGTCTTCCCGGGGACGCGCAGCGAAATCGTGGCCGTCGTGGAGACGCTGATCCGCGACGGTGTGCCTTTCGTCCCGCGCGGGGCTGGCACGGGGCTCTCAGGTGGCGCCCTCGCCGACGGCATCGTCCTCATCGGCTTGAATCGCCTAACGCGTATCATCGAGATCGATCCCGTGAGCCGCCTGGCCGTGGTGGAGCCGGGCGTCGTCAACGCATCGCTGTCGCGCGCCGCCGCCGTGCACGGGCTGCATTACGCGCCGGATCCGTCGAGCCAGGCGGCGTGCACCATTGGCGGTAACGTCGCCGAAAATGCGGGCGGGCCGCATTGCCTCAAGTACGGCGTGACGTTGAATCACGTCGTCGCGGTCAACGCCATACTCGCCGATGGCAGCGTGACCACGCTTGGCTCCGCGGATGGCGAGCGCGACGGCTACGACTTACTCGGCGCGTTTGTTGGCTCGGAAGGCTGCTTTGGCGTGGCGCTCGACATCACGGTACGCCTAACGCCCAATCCGCGCGCCGTACGTACGCTGCTGGCCGACTTCATGTCCATCGACGCGGCCGCGCGCGCCACCACGGCCATCATCGCCGCGGGGATCGTGCCGGCCGCTCTGGAGATGATGGACGCCGGGACCATCCACGCCGTCGAATCGTCGATCTATGCGGCGGGGTACCCGGCGGATGCCGCCGCGGTGCTCCTCATCGAGCTGGATGGTCTCGAGGCGGGACTCGATCGGGACGTCCAACGCGTCGTCACATTGTGTGCGGATGCAGGCGCGCGCGGAGTGCGCGTCGCGCAGAACGAAGCGGAGCGGACGAAGCTGTGGCAGGGACGCAAGAAGGCGTTCGGGGCGATGGGGCGCATCGCTCGGCACCTTTTCGTACAGGACGCCGTGGTGCCGCGCACGCAGCTGCCTAACGTGCTCGCTTCCGTTGCCGCCATCGCCGCCAAATACGGCGTACGCGTTTGCAACGTCTTCCACGCCGGTGACGGCAATCTGCATCCCAACATCCCATACGATGGGAGCAACGCCGAAGAGCGGGAGCGCGTGCACCTCGCCATGCGCGAAATCATGCAGGCATGCATCGCCGTCGGGGGTACGGTCACGGGAGAGCACGGAATCGGGCTCGACAAGCTCGGCTATATGCCGCTGATCTTCTCCGAGGACTCGCTCAACCGCATGTGCCGCTTGCGCGATGCGTTCGATCCGCAGCGACTCGCCAATCCCGGAAAAGTCGTACCCGTGCGTTCGTGCCGCGAATGGCATGGAGCCGTTCGGCGGTCCTCGTTCGGTGCGAACCCGGGGGGTGCATGAGCCAGCTCGCTGGACCGGCGGTGCAGCAGGAAGTCAGCAGCGTCGGCGAGGTTCAAGACGTCGTGCGCGACGCGGCGAGCCGCGGCGTCGCCCTCCGCGTTGCCGGTGCCGGGACGTGGCTGCGCGCCGGTCGGCCGGTTGATGCCGCGAGCACCGTCGTGCTCCGACCGCTGCGCGGGATCGTCGATTACACACCGGGCGACCTAACGATTACGGCGTGGGCTGGGACGTCGCTGGAAGAACTGGACGACGCGGTTGCCGAGCATGCCCAGTGGATCGCGCTGGATCCGTTCGGCGGTCGGCGCGGCACGCTGGGCGCCACCGTGGCGACAGCTTCACATGGACCGCTTGCGGCATCTTTTGGCACACCACGCGACGTCGTGCTCGGCGTGCAGTGCGTCACCGGGGACGGCGAAGTGGTGCACGGCGGCGCGCGCGTGGTGAAACACGTTGCCGGGTTCGATCTGGTGCGCCTCATGACGGGTGCCTGGGGCACGTTAGGTGTCATCACGCAGCTGACCGTGCGGCTGCGGGCTCGCGCGCCGGTCGATGTGACGTACGCGGTCACGCCCGGCGCCACGTCGCTGCGCGATTGGTGGCCCGCGTATCGCGCCGCGAGCGTCACACCGCTGGCCGCCGAGCTCCTGTCGGCGGGGACGGCGCGCACGTTAGGCGTCGGGCAGGAGATGCTGCTGCTCGTTCGCGTCGCGGGTAACGACGAGGCGGTGAGCGCACAAGCCGACGCCCTCCGCTCACTCGGCGCCGTTCACGGGGTCGCCCCCGACGTGTGGACGCGTTTCGCGGACAGCGATCCGTCGGAACCGGTTGCCGCGCTGCGGCTGTCACAACGCATAAAAAACGTCGCAGCCGCATGGGACGACGCAATGGCGCTGGCCGCAGACGCACTCGACGCGCGCGTGCATGCTACCGTAGACCGCGGAGTGGTGCGCATCGTGTTTCCGCACCTGCCGGAGAAAGAACTCACCGAACGCCTGCAACGGACCAGCACCGCGTCCACGCGAGTCGTCGAAGTGCTACCAGCCACACTGTGGCCGCGGCTTGCGCCGAGCAGCGCACGCGATGCGCTGAGCACGCGCATCCGCGCCGCGTTCGATCCCGAACGCCGGCTGAATCGCGGCATCCTGGGTGAAGCCTAACGATGACAGCGACGGCGCCCATGCGCTGTGCCATTCCCGGCACACCGCTCGCCGAGGCGGCGGGTGGTCTCGACGCGTGTGTGCACTGCGGCTTCTGTATGCAGGCGTGCCCGACATATCTCGCGCTCGGTGATGAAAACGATTCGCCGCGCGGGCGGCTCGTGCTCATGCGCTCGCTGCTCGAGGGTGACGTTGCCGCCAACGACCCATCGCTCGCGACGCACATCGATCAGTGCCTCGGCTGCCGCGCATGCGAGTCGGCGTGTCCTTCGGGGGTGCCGTATGGCGCCCTGTTGGAAGCAACGCGCGCAACGATCGCCACGCAGTCCGGCCATGCACTGCCGCGTGTCGGGCGACTCATCCTCACCGTGTTTCGCCGGCCCATGCTGTTGGCCGCGGCCATGTGGCTCGGCCGTGTGGTTCGCGCGTTAGGCATCGCCCGGCTCCTCTCGCGGCTGCCGGGACGGATTGGCTTTGCCAATGCCATGCTGGCCAGCGCGTCGTCGGGGCCGGCTCGAGAGGGGTACAGCGCCGGCGATCCGACGCGCGGCAGCGTCGCATTGCTGAGCGGCTGCGTCATGCAGGGGCTTTTCGCCGAGACGAACTACGCGACGCTGCGGACCCTGGCGGCCAATGGTTATCAAGTGACGGACGTGAAGGGACAACGATGTTGCGGCGCATTGCACGCGCACGCCGGCGATCTCGAGGGGGCGCGCACGCTGGCGCGCGCGAACATCGCCGCCTTCGAGCAGGAGATGCCCGACCATATCGTCGTGAATGCCGCGGGATGCGGGGCGATGCTGAAAGAATACGCGCATCTGTTGCGCGAGGACCCCGCCTGGCATGCGCGCGCCGTGCAGGTCGCGTCGCGAGCACGCGACGTAAGTGAGCTGCTCGCTGAAGCCGGTCCGCGTCCGGCGCCGCGGCCGGCGAGGCCGATCCGCGTTGCGTACGATGCGCCGTGTCATCTGCTCCATGCCCAGCGGATAGCGGCTGCGCCGCTCGCCGCGTTAGGCGCTGCCGGCGTGGAGTTGGTGCCGCTCAGCGATGCCGATCAGTGTTGCGGCGGCGCGGGCATTTACAACCTATTGCACCCTGACGTCTCCCGCGCGGTGCTCGACGCCAAGCTCGACCGCATCGAAGCGGCACGCGTCGATTATGTCGCCACCGGTAATCCAGGCTGCCTGATGCAAATCGGCGCCGGGCTTCT
>JBFMFA010000301.1:0-4930 GCA_040753195.1 Gemmatimonadota bacterium
ATCGTGCGGCACTGGATGCGAAATGGCCGGCGATCGTGGCTGGCCGGCCGACCCTCATCAAGGTGGATCTGCTCTTCTCGAACGAATATGAGCGCCGTCGTCTGGATACGACCGCGCGCGGGATGAAGGGGCTGAATCCGTCGCTCGTGCCGGAAATCGTTAGGCGCGCGCACGCCGCGGGACTGCGCGTGGGGGCGCACATCGAGAACACGAGCGATTTCCGAGTCGCCGTTGGCGCCGCGGTTGACCTCATCGTGCACATGCCTGGCTACGGCTGGAACGGCGCTGGCGACTCCACGCAGTACATGCTCAACGCCGCTGATGCAGCCGATGCCGCGCAGCGCAGGACGGCGGTCGTCACGACGCTTGCATTCGGTCAGCGTGCGACTGCGCCTACCCGTACGCCGGCGCAGCGGCGGCGCGATGCGTTGAATGTGGCGAATCTGCGTGTGCTGAAAAACGCCGGCGTGAAGATCGCCATCGGGAGCGACAACTACGGCTCCACGTCACGCACGGAAGCGATGTATCTGAGTGACCTCGGCGTGTTCACGAACCTCGAGTTATTGAAGGCATGGAGCGAGACCACACCGCAGCTCATCTTCCCGGGGCGTCAGTTCGCCGCCCTGCGAGACGGCTTCGAGGCAAGCTTCATCGTGCTCGACGGCGATCCGCTGCTGGATTTTGGCGCCGTGCAGCGCGTGACGCGGCGGATAAAGCAGGAACATCTACTCCCCTAGTTAGTGACCACGAGCGCGTTAGGCAGATGCCTAACGCGGCCATCCGGTGAAGCAAACCGGAGTATTGCTGAGGGCATCCTGCAGTTCAGGCCGCTACCGCTCGGCGCTGGCTCTACGCTTGCAAATGCAGAGGACAGCCGATTCAGCGACCACTCGCCGTGAATCCAAAAGTCTTCCTGCAGCTGCTTTGGAAAGCGATCGAGAAGTGGTTTAGCGACAGCGCATCCCGCCACGGGGCCGCAATCGCCTACTACACGCTGTTCGCCCTCGCGCCGGTCCTGATGGTCGTCATCGCGATCGCCGGAAGTGTGTTCGGCGACGAAGCGGTCCGCGGACAAATTGTCAACGAAATTGCCGCCCTGATCGGCCGAGATGGGGCCGAAGCCGTACAGACCCTTCTGCGGCGAGCAAGCGAACCGCGTGACGGAATGGCAGCCAGCATCATCGGCCTGTCCGCCCTTTTTCTTGCGACGACGGGAGCGTTTCTCGAGCTACAGGCGGCTTTGAACAAGGTGTGGGGCGTAAAGTCGCAAACGACGTCGAGTTTCGACGTTCGCGCATTGCTCAAGCGTCGCGTGCGCTCGTTTGGCGTCGTCGTCGCGATCGGCTTCCTCCTCATGGTCTCGCTGACGGTCAGCGCGGCCGTCAGCGCAATCACTGCCTGGTTAGGCACTCATGCCGCCTGGCCGCGCGTCCTCCTCGTGGTCAATCAGCTGCTCTCGTTCGGAGTCGCGACGCTGATGTTCGCTGTCTTGTACCGCGTACTGCCTGACGTGCAACTGGAGTGGCGGCACGTTTGGGTGGGCGCCGCCACGACATCGTTGCTCTTCGCGATCGGACAACGCCTCATCGGACTGTATCTGGGAAGCACCGACGTCGCCTCACCATTCGGCGCGGCGGGCACGATCGCGATCATCCTCGTGTGGGTGTACTACACTTCGCAAGTGGTGCTGCTCGGCGCCGAGTTCACGTATCAGTACGCGACGTACAAGGAACCGTGCCCTGCACCGATGGAAGGCGCCGTGCGCGATCCGTTGGCGGCCACGTGAGCTTAACAGCGCCGGGACGCGTCGTTAGGGTTGCCATCATTGCGGCGGGCATTGGATTCCTGACGGAAACTGGCCACGCCCAGATCGGCAGCGACGATCAGCCCCTCGTTAGGTCCGTCTCGTTGAGAGGCGTGAGCAAGGTCGATCGCGACGAACTCGCCCGAGGGCTTTTCACCAAAGGGAGTCGCTGCAAGAACGTCTTGTACGCGCCGATCTGTCTGATTACGCGCTCGCCGACATTCAGCACGCGCCGGCACCTCGACCCGGCTGAGCTGCGGCGGGATGAGTTGCGCATCCGGTTGTTCTATTGGCGGCGCGGCTACCGCGACGCGACCGTCCAGACGCGTGTGCGTCGCGCGCGCGGTGGCGTGCGTGTGGTTTTCGATATTCAGGAAAACGCGCCGACCATCGTCGAAAGCATCACCGTCAGTCAGTCGGACAGTGTTTTGCCCGCAGGGGTGATCGAGCGCGGACTGCTGCTGCGAGCCAACGAGCCTCTCGACCTCGTGGCCATGGATTCGAGCCGCCTGCTGTTGTTCGAGGAGTTGTGGAACCGCGGCTATGCGGATGCGACAGTTGAGCTGGACACCTCGCGCGTGGACAACGCACGGAACGGCGGGCCCGTCTCCCTGATCCTGGACCCCGGTCCGCGGGCGACGGTACGCGCCATCGAGATCGACGGCAATACAGATGTGAGCGATCTCACCATTCGGCGTCTCGTTAGGCTGCGTCCCGGCGACGTCTACCGTCGCAGCGTGATGCTCGAGGGGCAGCGGGACCTGTATCTGTCGGGGATGTTCGCCGAAGTCGACGTCACGGCCCCTTCCAACGGCGACAGCGCCAAGACGTTGCAGGTACGGCTGCGGCAGGCGCCGCTGCGCAATCTGGAGTTGAGCGGTGGCTTTACGACCGCTGACTTCCTGCAGCTCGAAACGCTCTTTACGCGCTACAACTTCCTCGGCGGCGCAAGACGCCTCACTTTGCGCGGAACGCTCAGCAACCTCCTGGCCGAGCAGCTCAATGCATCCGGGCCGTTCTACGACGTGACCAACGGCGCTCACGGCGCCGAGCGCGATCCGTTCCTGCGTCCGACGTGGGCGGCGAGCATCGAGTTCTCGCAACCGTGGTTCCTCGCGGCAGGGAATCAGTTGGGCGCGTCCCTGTTCACGCATCGCCGCAGCGTGCCCGGCGTCGTTACGGATCGCGGATTTGGCGGGACCCTGGCTTTGACGCGCAGCTTTGGTCCACGCATCAACGGCACGTTAGGCTACACCTACGAGGCGTCGACCGTCGAAGCCTCGGACGTGTACTTCTGTGTGTCGCTCGGCATTTGCGTTCCGGCAACGATCAACGTCATTGCCGCGCGCCACGGCCTCGCCCCCCTGGCGTTCGTCACGCAATACGACAGAACAAACGACGCCTTTACCCCGAATCGCGGCATGCGCGCGCGACTGGATGTCGAACACGCGTCGCGCCTAACGGCGTCCGACTACCAGTACAACCGGGCGGCGCTCATCGTGAGTCAGTACGTCGGTCTCACGCGACACTCGGTGCTCGCCGGTCGCGTGAAGCTCGGGGTCGTGCGCGCGCTGGCCGGCACGAATAGGACGCTTGGACTTCCGGCCGACACCACCGAGTTCGTGCTGCATCCACGGAAGTTGTTCTTCTCCGGTGGATCGCAATCGGTGCGTGGCTACGGCGAAAACCAACTCGGTCCGCGGATTCTCACGATCGACCCCGCACGACTCACGGATACGAGTCTGGCGAATCCATGCACCACCGCGCAACTCGTGAGCGGTACGTGCAATCCCAACGCCCCCGGCATCCGTGCCCGGGACTTTCAACCACGCCCGTTAGGTGCCACGGCTCTCGCCGAGGCCAGCGTGGAGTACCGCTTCCCGATACGCTTTGTGGAGGGGCTGACGGGGGCCGTTTTTGTCGATGGCGCCATCATTGGTACGCGCCGCTTCAAGGATCTCTTCAGCACGACCGGCGCGGTGACTCCAGGATTCGGCCTTCGCTTCAACACTCCAGCCGGACCGGTGCGACTCGATCTCGGTGTGCGGCCCACGCTCGTCGAAGACCTTCCGGTCATCACGCAGGTCACCGACAGCGCCGGGAACCTGAGCCTGGTGACGCTGCAGACGAAACGGCGCTTCGATCAGGCGCAGACGTCCGGCGGCGCCTTGCGCAAGGTCCTGAGCCGCCTAACGCTTCACCTGGCCATTGGCCCGGCTTTCTGATGCGCCGCGCTCTGAAGTTCATTCTCGCCGCACTGCTTGCCTTCACGGCCCTGGCGGTGATCGCGATCATGGTTGTCAGTCGCACGGACTTCGGGAGAAATCGTGTGCGGGTCTATGCGCTGAACGCCTTACGCAACAGCGTGCACGGAACTGTGGACGTTGGGCGGTTGGACGGGAACCTGCTCGGCGATTTTTCGCTCACAGACGTCCGCATCAGCGATCCGAGCGGTGAGCTGTTCGTGTCGGCGGAGCGTGTCGAGGCGCGGGTGAACGCGACAGCGCTTTTCTCCAAACGTGTGGCCATCTCCAGCCTCACGCTGGTTCGTCCCGTGGTTCATCTCAGCAAGCGCCCTAACGAGGGCTGGAACTACGAGACCATCTTCGCAAGCGACAGCGCGACGCCCGATTCGACGCTCGGTTGGGGTGACTGGGTCGCGCTCCGCAACGTGCGTCTCGTGGACGGTACGCTGCGCATGCAACGCCCCTGGGACACGGATTCCGGCGTTACCGGCGTGGAGCGCGAGCGTGCGATCGCGGCGGCGCTCTCGGGCGCGACGCGTACGCGGATCGACCGCGCGGACAACGGGCTAAGGCAGACGATCGATTTCCGCTCCATCAACGGCGTTCTCGACCGCGTGATTGTCGCCGATCCGGCCAGCCGGGACATCGTGCTGGACGTCGACTCGCTGGCGATGATCGCTGCGCCGTTCCAACCACCGAGCATCAACGTTAGGCAGTTCTCGGGTGAGGTGCGGGTGGGCGTCGATACGGTCGTCGCGCCGCGCTTCGTGCTGCGGTTGCCGAACACGGACATTGCCGGCTCGTTCGCGTATTTGCTGACGAATGGAGATATGTTCGGCACGCTACGCAGCGATTCGCTCGCGTTCGCCGATCTGCGCTC
>JBFMFA010000302.1:0-4902 GCA_040753195.1 Gemmatimonadota bacterium
GTCGGACTGTGTCCGATCGTGTCCCTCCGGCCGAACCATGGGCATGCTGGCTGAACGCTGCCTGAAGGGACTCTGAGGTTCAGCCAAGTGGTTCTGGCCGCCCAGATGAGTTCTGCGTAAAGTCCGTGGCGTCTGCTCCCGGGCCAGGTGTCGCTGCGTCCGATGCTTGGCTTGATCAGAGTCCGTTCACACTTCGAGGCATATGGCTCTTCCAGTACGGATCACGCAGGGAGATTCTGGGCAAGACGCCGTCGCCGTCCTCATTTCGCGCTGGCGGCAGGATGCCGGCGGTACGTACCAGACCTGGTTTCTCTGGGAAGAGCGACTCAAGAACTTCCGCTCTATTCGCCGGGGGCTGGCGGAAGTCGTGACGGAGATTCAAGCCGGCGACTTTGGGACCGCGTACAAAGGCTCGTCGCTGGAAACCGTCGTCGGATCGATCGCCGAGCAACGGCAGATGTTCAGGGGCGCCGACCACGCATGGCTCTGGAAGCCCAAGCTGCGCATTCCGGACATTTACGAGAACAGGGAGAACCAGCTCGCCTTCGCCAGGTTTCTGCACTCTTGCGCCTGCTGCGACACGGAGGCGCAGGTCCTCGAGGCCGTTCGCGCGCTGGACCGTTGTAGGATCAAAGGCCTCGGACCCACCGCGGCAAACCTGCTCTACTTTCTGCATCCCACAATCACGCCGCCGTTCAACACGGCCATTGTGAATGGCTACAATGCGCTCACAGGAGCACGAGTCAAACTGGGTAAGTGGGACGAATACCTCGCCATGCGGCAGGGCATTCTTGCGCTGAATGCGACGTACCGGGATCTCTTGTCGAATGACCTTGGGGCTGTCGCGGGATTGTTGTTTGACATCGGTTCGAAGCGTTATGCGGCGCCACCGCGAACGGCCGACGCCGCGGAGCGCGCGTCGTGGGAGGCAGACCTGACACGTGTGCGAGAGGAGGCCGCGAAGTCCGACAAGGCACTCGTTGCGGCGCGCGAAGGGGATCGGACGCACACGGAGGTGCAGGGTTGGCTGCGCGACCTCGGACGCGCGTTAGGCTTCGACGTCTGGGTCGCGAGCAACGACAGCGCACGGGCGTACGCCGGTGGACGGCTGGGCGACGGTTGCCTAACGGCGCTGCCTGCGGCCATCGACTGCGCCCCGGGGGCGGACGCGGTGCGGCTGATCGACGTCCTCTGGCTGGAACGCGGATCCGGCCGCGTCGCCGGTGCCTTCGAGGTCGAGCATACTACATCTATATACTCGGGCATCGTCCGTCTACTCGACCTGGCGCTCGGCGCCGCCGAGGGAACGGCGCATGGCCTGTTCCTCGTTGCTCCCGATAGCCGCGAAGAAGATGTGCGGGCCCAGCTCGCGCGGCCGGCGTTCAGTCGCGTCGCCGACCTTCGCGTGCGCTTCCTTCCGTACGGGGAACTGGAGCGCCACCGCGACGCGATGGCTCGGTTTGGCCAAGGGATGCGGCCGATCGAGGCGCTGGCAAAGGTCCTCACGTAGCTTGGGAATGCGCCTAACGTGCACATCCTCGTCCTCAACGTCGGCTCGTCCTCGCTGAAGTTCCAGCTCATCGACACCGACGAATCGGCGATCGCCGCAAACCGCGACCTCCGCTTGGCGCGCGGACAGATCGAGCGCATCGGCGGCGAGGCGATCGTCACGCTGGAGGCAACCGGTCGCGAACCGGCGACGAGTGCGATCACCATTCGCGACCACGCCGCCGCGGTCGAGCACATCGTCTCCTGGCTCACGAGTGCCGAATCGGGAGTTCCGATCACAAGTGTCGCCGAGATAGAGGCCGTGGGCCACCGCGTGGTGCACGGCGGAGAACGTTTCTCGCACTCGACGCGAGTTGATGATGACGTCTGGCGAGCGCTGGAGGAGCTGATCGAGCTCGCGCCGCTGCACAACCCGCACAACCTCCGCGGAATCAGCGCCGCGCGCGCCGTCTTCGGACCAGGGGTTCCTCAGGTTGCAGTCTTCGACACCGCCTTCCACCACAGCCTGCCCGAGGTCGCCTACCTCTACGCCATCCCGTATCAGTTCTATCGCCGCTATCGCGTTCGACGATACGGTTTCCACGGGACGTCGCATCGGTACGTCGCTTATCGCTACCGACAGCTTACCAATAACTCCCGGGAAACGACGAAAATCATCACGTTGCATCTCGGCAATGGGGCGTCCGCGTGTGCTATCATCGGCGGAAACTCCGTCGATACGTCGATGGGATTCACGCCGCTCGAGGGACTCGTTATGGGAACTCGCTCCGGCGACCTGGATCCCGCGATTCTGGATTTCATTTCGGCCAAAGAAGGGCTGAGTCTGCGCGACGTCGACTCGCTGCTCAACAAGCAATCGGGGCTGCTCGGTCTCTCTGGCCTCACCGCCGACATGCGGGAGCTCCTGGCCGAGGAAGCGGAGCATAACGATCGCCGCGCGCGACTGGCGGTCGATGTCTTCTGCTATCGCGTACGGAAATACCTTGGTGCCTATCTTGCGGCGATGAATGGCGCGGACGCGATCGTATTCGCCGGTGGAATCGGCGAGAATGCGCCAGCGGTTCGTGCTCGCATCTGCACCGGCCTCGATTGGCTTGGCATCGGAGTCGATGACACTCGCAACGCGGCGCTTGTTGGCGGTGGCGAAGGGCGCATCGATCGAGATGAATCGCGAGTGCAGCTCTGGGTCATCCCTACCGATGAAGAACTACTGATTGCGCGCGACACCTGGAGAGTCATTACTGGCGCGGAGGCACCGTACTGAGCGCGTCAGTGCCCGCCCACGCGAATCGTCTCGACGCGCGTGGAACGAGCGGCCACGTTGAACACGAGGAAGGTGATGTAGCCGCGTGGATCCAGTCGCGTCACTGCCTCCTGCCAATCAGCTGCCGACCTAACGGCGCGCCGGACAGGATAGAGCTGTTGCACCACGACGTCTTCACGAGTGAAGCGGCCAGCAGCCGGGCCGCCGGGAGTCACCGCCACCACGTGCACACCGCGGTGCGCATCGGGGATCCGGAGCGCTTGTGCACGACCTCCGGGCGCTCCGCCGGCGGAGTTTGCTGCAACGGCTGGTGCACTCGCCGCGCCACCGCTTCCTTGCGCTGCGCACTCGCGCGACGCTCACGCGATGACCGCGCGATCACCTTGCTCGTTCTCTCGCCAGCGTACGTCATCGCACCCACGCGAGGAACGCCCACATTAGTAAGTGGCTGGACACGATCGCTTCCATCGGGGCGTAAGCTGCGGCAGTATCGGAAGATCCATGGGTGCCATGCATGCGTCACGTCCTATGATGGAAATCGCCCGAACGCAGGACCTCGCGCGTCAAGTTGGGGAAGCCTAGCGACCGAAGATGAGGCCGACGTGAATGATTGCTGAGCGTTCGAGCCGCGCGCTGTACCATACGCCTCGTTAGGCAGCGGGCGCCATAATCGCGCGTGCCGCATCGACGCCGTGCACCTATCGTGCTGCTCGGTGCACGGCGGCCGTCCGCCACCCTAGCAGCAGACCGGTCAGTAGCAGCGAGGCTCCCGCAGCCACATAGGGTGCTTCCATGTTCCACGCCAGGAGACCCGCGCCCAGCATGATGCCGCCCAGCTGGCCGACGCTGTTTGCCGCGCCTTGCGCGCCCAGCGCCGTGCCACTCGCGGGTCCGCCCAGCGTGGCGATCATCGCCGACAGATTCGGCGTGATGAGGGCGAACCCGAAAGCCAGAAGGCCTATCGTCAGCAACACCATCGCCACGCCGCGAGATAGCGGCAACAGGACGAGACTCGCTCCCACGAGTGCGAAGCCCGTCGCGATTTGTGGGAACTCGCCGACTCGTTGGGCGAGCAGCGCTGCAAAGCCTGTCTGCGCGAGGGCCATCACGAGACCGCAGACCATGAACGCCGCCCCCACCTGGGCAGGTCCGAAGTCCCACATCCGTTTGGCATAGAGCGCGAATGTCGCCTCGAACAGGGCGAGGCCGAGCTGTCCAGCGGCAGCGAGAGCGAGCAAAGTGCGCAGGGCGCCACGCTGAGTCATGGCCGGTAACATCGCTGCCGGGACCTCGGGCCGATGCTGCGCACGTGTCGCCGAGCGGGACTCGGGGAGCCAAACGGAAGCGGCAAGCAAGGCCGCCATGGCGAGTGCGGCCGCGGCGAGGAACGGGACCGCAAAGCCGGAGATGAGCACCACGCCCGAGGGGCTGGTGAGCTCCCACCCCGTTCGCGCGAGCAGGCCGCCTAACGCCGGGCCGACGACGACCCCGAGACTCGTGGCGGTGCCTAACCAGGCCATCCCACGGCCGCGATGGCGCTCGGTGGTGGAGTCAGCCACGTACGCCGCGGCAGCGGGGAAGATGGCCGACGAGAGGATTCCACCGATGACGCGCGCACCATACAACGCCGCGAGTGAACCAGCGAGCGCGAAGGACAGCTGTCCGGCCGCCGTCCCCGCCATGCCGAGCAAAACCAGCCGCCGTCGCCCGATCGAGTCGGACCAACGGCCCCACAACGGAGCGAAGATCAACTGCATCAGGGGGTAGACTGCGGTGAGCAGCCCGACCTGCATGGCGACGTCTCCGGCCGTCGCGCCTGCGCGGAGGGCGAGTCGCTCCGTATAGAAAGGCAGTACCGGCAGCGTGATGCCGAAGCCGATCATGGTGACGAAAAGGCACGCAAGCAGCACCGCAAGGCGTCTGCCCGCGCCGGGCAGCAGCACTCGGCTGTCATCCGTCGCGTTAGGTGCCGTCTCCGGTGACGAGCGGCCCACAGTCATAACGTCGTCATGGCTAAGCGTTAGGCGGATCTAGACCGGCTACTCCGGCGGGAGCACGCCCCGCGCGTCGCGCGCGGCGCCGATTCCAATGTGCGTGTCGCAGCTGATGCCTGCCTGAATTCCCTCTGA
>JBFMFA010000303.1:0-4898 GCA_040753195.1 Gemmatimonadota bacterium
GATGGCGCGGGCCTGAATCTGGCGGGCCCTTATGCGCGCCAACATTTCGAGCCCGGACATCCCAGGCATGTGCAGATCAAGCAGAATGACGTCGGCCGCGTTCGAGGTGAGCGCATCAAGCGCTGCCTCGCCGGAGTCCGCGTCCATCGTCTCGTAACCCGAATCGGCAAGTACGGTGGCCAACAGCGAACGTGTTTGCCGGTCGTCTTCCACGATCAGCACGCGCGGCCGCGGAGTGTCCGCGGTAGCCGTGCTACGGCTCCGCTCGGTTCGATTGACCTCGGACGTGCGACGGGTGTTCATGTCGGATCCTCTGGAAAATCGGGCGCCGTGGTCGCCCAACAGACTAGTAGTGGCCAATGTACACCGAGATTCGAGTGGGTTGCCAGCCGCAGCCGGAGCGATGTGACAGTGGCTGGTCAGGGCTTCCGCGGGTTGATAACTTCCGCCGCCGTGCCGGACGCTCGAGCTCGCGACACACGGGACGGGACCACAATGCTGCTGCCTAACGAGCATGGATCGTAGTTTGCACGAGCAAGGGGGCGTCCCCGACGGCGCGAGCGCCGACGACGAGTTTCGTACGTATTTTCACACGCTGCGCAATGCGCACAATCGCGTGGTGCTGGGCATCGACGTGCTGATCAACAAGCCGATGGACGAAGGTGAGCGCGTTCAGCGATTGGCGAAGCTTCAAGAAGCGGCTCGTGACCTTACCGAGCTGCTGGACCGGGCACCGGTGCGGCGTCCACGTTAGGTATCGGCCCGGCCGCCGCGCTCAGCCGCACGAGCAGCTCGCGCCCGTTGTCTTCCACCGCATACGTACGAATCCCACTCATCGCAGGCCCGGCGCGTACGCCGCCGTGATGCGTATCGAATTGCGAGCCGTGCCAGGGACACTGGACGACGCCGCAGATCATCACCCCGCCCGCGAGTGAGCCTCCGCGGTGCGGACAGCGGTCATCGAATGCCGTGTATCCCGATTCCGTGCGCGCCAGGACGATGCGCTGACCGTCGACCCGCAACAGCTTCATCTGGTCGACTTCGAGCTCGTCGCTGCGCGCGCCCACCACGGTGCCACCGCGAGCGCCGCGCACCTTCACCTCACTCCATTTCCCGGCGCGGGCATAACGATGGTCCACGCCGATTTGGTTCCGTGTCATGAGGGTCCCGCCCATCCACGCCCCAACGAAAAGCAGCCCGGTGCCCCCGCCTTGCAACAGGAACACGAGTGCCGGCGCGATGCGATTCGGTGAATCGCGAAACGCCAATGAGACGGCAAAGGCGACGAGCACCGTGGCCATCGCGAAGAGATGTTTGGTTGCGCGACTCTTCCCCGAGCTGCGCGGCGGCACGGTGACGAGATAGTCCAGGAAGCCGGGAACGGCGGCGACGACACCCGTGACGAGGCCGGCTCCGGTGAGATAGCCTCCCACGAGCCAGAACGCATCCCGATTGAGGAGCGCTCCGAGGGCGTGCGCGACGAAGGCGCCGGTGAGGAACGCAAATGGAAAGACCACCAGCCCCGGATGGATGGGATGTCCCTTGATACTCGCGATGCTGCGCATAGTGTCGTCGCCTAACGAATCGCGTCGTTACGTCTTGGCGAGCAATTCCTGAGCCGCCTTCATGTGTGCTTCGAACGTGGGTATGGCCTGCTGCAAGAATGTTTTGACCTCGCCATGCGACGCCTTCGGGAGCATGGTCGAGTTGACGGCGTCGATAAGCCAGCGATGGTAATCCACCTCGTGTTGCAGGAAGGTGCGATCAAACTCGACGCCCGTCTTGCCGCGCAGTTCGCCCATGACACCACTGTGGCCGTGGAACGTCGTGTCGGACGTTTCTGTCGCGCTCAGGATACTCAGTCGTTTCCCCATTTCGCGCGCGCGCGCGACAAAGTCGTCGTGATCGCGCGAGATGCTGCGACCAAGATCGCGTACGATCTGCGTGCTGCCTCGCTCCATGGCCAGGCGGCCATGTTGAATCTCATGCTGGCTGGCGGCGATGAAGGCGCCGATCGCCTTTCCGTCAGGCGTGGCTACCGGAGTGTCGGAATCGCTTGATTCGCCGCCTTTCGGCTGCGTCAGCGCGGTGTCCGCAAATTGTGGTGCGGCTCGCGCGACGCCTGTTTCGCTGCTTGGCATCGCTGTGTCGGCAACGTCGTCGCGTTCCGGTCGGCACGCGGACGTGCCTAACAAGAGCACCACGGCGCTAAGCCCCGTGACTCGCATGGCTTGCTCCAGGTTAAGTGTCATCCTGTCCCACCCGCGTGCCCGGCTGTGGCCCGATCGTGTATGTCGACCGATTCCGACGCGCGCGCGCATGATGCACAGCAGTAAAAGCGGCCATCGACTTCATCGCCGTGGCCGATGATGCGGCAGTTGCAATGAGCGCACGTCGGCGCGAGCATCGTGATGGCGCACTCGAACGAATCGAAGACGTACGACTGCTCGCCGTAGGTGACAGAGAAAGTTTTGTCGTACTCGTTGTGGCACCATGCGCACTCGGCCATAGCCAGCTCCTGAATGGCGTTCTCGTCTGTGGCGAGCTCGGATGTGAAAAGCGCCACTCGGGTGAGTGGCGCAAACGGCATGCCTCTGATTGAGCTTGTCAGTCCTGAGTCGTCGGCTCGGAGTTATACAAGTGCCCGGTCATACGGTGCTCATCGAAATGCGGTCGTGGTGAGTCGATCGTCACGTACGAACCGGTCGCGCGCCGGCATGCGAACTTTTGGGAGCGCCAGAGAGTCCATGACGGCGTCGCGCAGGATGATGCCATTTTCGGCGAGAATCCACGCCGTCACGCCGTAAAGCTCGTTAGGCGTAAGTGATCCTGGTTTGTCTTGCGGCATGGCGCGGCGGATGTAGTCGAAGATGGTCGTGGCATACGGCCAGTAGTTGCCGACGGTCTTCACGAGTTTGGGATCGCGGCCAAAGGAAAAGCTGTCGCTGGGTGCGCCACCGACGATGGGTGGGTTGGGTGCGACGCCCTCGCCTTTCGTGCCATGACAGGTGGCGCACTTGGCGGCGTAGACCGCGGCGCCGTCATTGGCGCTGGCGCGACCGGATGGCAGCCCGACCCCTTCAGGGTTCACGTCCACATCCCAGGCGGCGAGTTCCTGCGCCGTCGGCGCGCGACCGATCTCATAGGTCGCGGGGGCGGCCGCCGCCGGCGCCACGGCGCCGCGCGTCTCACCCGCGGGGGTATCGCCGGTTTGGGCGGGACCGCAGGCGGCCAGGAGGAGGCTGCCTAACGCAATGGCGCGCGCCTTCACGGTGCCACCTCGTACGTGACCTGACCGTCCGGAGCGATGGTCCACGCGCGGATGTGGTTGTAGTGGTAGTTGGTGCCCGGTCCGCGGATTTCGCGATAACGGGCGAGCGTCGGCTGCACGTAGCCGCTGCCATCCACGGCGCGGCTCATGATCGTGGCGCGCTCGCCGTTCCAGCGCCAGCCGTGCGTGAACCTAACGAGCGCCTTGTCGAGCACGGGATCCTGCAGCTCAGCGGCGGCCCACGAGCGGCCGCCGTCGGTGCTGATGTCGACCGCCGTGATTCGATCGCGCCCGCTCCACGCGAGCCCGCGGATTTCCACCCACCCAGCGCCGGGAAGGCGCACCGGCGCGGTGGGGTAGGTGATCGTAGACTTGGCGTCCATGACGAAGCTGAACTGCCGCGCCGTGCCGTTAGGCAGCGGGTCCGTATACTTGGAGGTCTCGTCCCGCGACATGTTCGGTTGCGCGATCAGCTCGAGACGGCGCAGCCACTTCACGCACGTATTCCCCTCCCAGCCCGGGTTGAGCAGACGTACCGGGTAACCGGCGGAGGGACGCAGCGGCTCGCCGTTCATCGCGTACACGAGCA
Organism: Gemmatimonadota bacterium; assembly: GCA_040753195.1. GTDB lineage: Bacteria > Gemmatimonadota > Gemmatimonadetes > Gemmatimonadales > Gemmatimonadaceae > DASYRX01. The sequence continues at coordinate 3,861 of JBFMFA010000303.1, forward strand.
GCGCGTCGTCCATGAGCTTTTCGACCGGCACGCTGCGCGACAGGAGGGCGGCGTCACCACCCTCGGCGAGCGCCCACGTCGCATCGGGCCTAACGCCGACTTCACGAAGGAGCGTGCGGACTGGAACGCCCGTCCATTCGGCATTCCCCAGCAAACCATCGATCAGTTGCGGCGTGAGATCCGGTTTGGGGGCCGAATAGGCGGCGCGTCCGTTCCCGGAGCACTCCAGGAAGTACACTCGGGTCACCGACGGAAAAGACTGCAGCTCCGCGAGCGTGAGCAGGAGCGGCCGCTCAACGAGTCCGTGGATCATGAGCTTGTAGCGCGCCGGGTCGATCATCGCGACGCCGGCATGGTGCCGTTCGAAGTGAACGTCCGTCGGCGTCATGGTGCCAGTCATGAGATGGATCGGCGCCAAGGAGGAGCCGGCGACGGCGCCGGTCGGCGTGCGCGCCATCGTGACGAAGGGCGAGCGACTGCTGCTCGCACTCGTCGGCGGTCCCGGTGCTTTGGTGGGATCCGCCGGAATCGCCGGTGCGTCTGGCGCCTGGCCGCTGCCTAACGCCTGCTCGACAATGGTGTTGTCAACGAGCGCCGCTGACGTGAGCGCTGTGGCCGTGGTCGCCAGCAGCTCACGCCGAGTGAGCGGTCGCTTTTCAGAATCCGGCATAGAGTTCTCGCGAAAAAGCAGCGAGAACTTTGTGCCGGCTCGGTGGCTTGGCTAGGGTTGAAGGGCGATGACCTTGGCGCCCCACGGGCAGTAGTTCTTCACGTCGCGAATCCATTTGTCGCGATGTTGCGAGATGTAGGACGGTGTGCCGTCGCACAGTTCGATCGCGAGATCCGCCGTTTCGACGGTCTCGGGGACGAGGTGCCAGTTCCAGGTGCCATTGAACCCACCGTTGCCCTTCGCCACGCGCCCCATGACGACACCAGTGATGCCGCTCTGCAGTCGTGCGTGGAGCTGTTCGTACGCTTGCTGGTCGACGACCTGCACGGCGAATTGCTCATTGCCGACCTGCACCGTGAACGTCGCGA
>JBFMFA010000304.1:0-4878 GCA_040753195.1 Gemmatimonadota bacterium
CATGGGAGACCGCGTCGTCGTCTCCGGGACGACACCGACGGCGCCTGACGGATCAATCGTTGGGATCGGCGACGCGTATGCGCAGACGGTTCAAACGTTGCGCAACATCGAACGCGCGCTGAAGGCCGCGGGCGCCACGTTAGGCGACGTCGTCCGCACGCGCATGTACGTCACTGATATCTCGCGTTGGGAAGAAGTGGGCAAGGCGCACGGCGAGTTCTTCGCCAACATCCGTCCGGTCACCAGCATGGTCGAAGTCTCGCGCCTCATTTCGCCCGACATCATGGTAGAAATCGAAGCCGAGGCGATCACGGGCGCCGAGCGCGCGGCGGATCAACGCGTCGACTGAAACTCCGAGACGGTGACGGATAACTCGTCGTCGACCGCGTTGCCGATGTAGTCGATATTGATCTGCCGCGGAAAGCCATACTGCGGATCGTACGTGACAGTCATCTTGTACGCGTCGCGTTCAATCGCCTCGCGCACGAGGTCGAACAACTCCGGAATATCACGGGGGTTAGCGTACGTGGGTGCCACCTCACCGGTAGCCGCGTCCCCCCGCGACACGACCGTACCCTGACGGACCGTTAGGCGCACGGGTCTTGTGTATCCGCAGAAGCACAGGTTCTGCACGACCACCTGGTAGTCCTGAACGCCGGCCTGCTGCCAGCGAAACTCGGCGCGTTGGAGATCCGTCGCCAGATCGTCATCGGGATCGGTAAAGACGGAACAACCGACGGCGCCGAGCAACGCGGCGGCCAGCACGTGTCGCGTTAGGCAGCGCATGGCTGCCTAGCGAATGACGCGCAGTTCGCGGACCTCGAAGCGAAGATCATCATCCGTGTAAAACCGGTCGTAGTCGATGTACGTAACGCGCGGGAAGCCGTACGAGTGATCGTAGGAGACGTCCACGTCATTGGAGTGGCTAAACAACGCATCGTCGATGAGATCGAAGAGCTCCTCGACCGAGGGGTAGTATCGCAGCACACTGTTTGGCACCGGTGCACCGCTATAGCGATCCACGGCAGCCACAGGCACGCCGTCCCGCACGAGCATGCGAATGGCTCCTGTGTAGAGACACTCACAACGGCGATCCACCGTAACCTCGTATTCGAAGACGCGCGAGGCATACCACCGGTCGCGAGCGCGTTCCAGATCGCGCTCTTCGTTGTAGTCGGGGTCGAAGACGCCTTCGCACGCGGCCACCAGCGGCAACGCGAGCAGAGAAAGGCGCCGGGCAAGTTTTGACGAGATGAGGAACATGCGGCAGTCCGTCCGTTTAAGATCTGCCGCGCCTTAAGGCGAGGGCTGTGCCGCACTGAACGATGGTGACGGCCGTTGGCGACAGGGTGGAGGGGCGCGTGCTATCTTCGCGTCAGTCTGATATTTAGCTCGTCCAGTTCCGCGTGAACGGCCACACATCTCATCTGCGATTTCGTCACCTCTGTCCCCCGATGTGGACGCATCAGGATGACACGAATAAAAACCGGCGCCGCATGGCGGTAATCGCCGTCGCTACGTTGTTAGGCGCCGGCTGCGGTCCCGCGCTCGCGCCGCTTCCGCCGCCTCAGGCGCCGGCACCGTCGGAGATTCTGGCGCCAGCGCCAGTCGCCGCGGCCGAGGCGCCTAACGTGATGAGCGTCTTGCGCGCACGGCGCCTCATGGTTCCCGTCGACGGCGTGTCCGTCGATAAGTTGACCGACTCGTACGAAGCCCAGCGCGACGGCGGCGCGCGCCGTCACGGGGCGATCGACATCATGGCCCGCCGTGGAACGCCGGTCCTCGCCGCCGATGACGGAAAGGTCTTGCGCATGGGCTTCAGTGCGTTAGGCGGTCTCACCGTGTATCAGGTCGACCCGGAACAGCGCTTCGTCTACTACTACGCCCACCTCGACCGCTACTCCTCCACATTGCGCGACGGCGTGCCTGTCTCCCGAGGCGATGTAATCGGCTACGTCGGTTCGACCGGGAACGCTTCCCCCACGGCGCCACACTTGCACTTTCAGGTCATGCTCTTTCGCGAGCGCTACTGGGAAGGAGAAAGCGTGAACCCATTCGGAAGCTTCGAGCTCGACGGGAAACGACGCTGATGCGAGGGAAAGACCGCGCGGCCCTGCGCGCCGAAGCGCATCATCTGGACCCGATCGTCCACCTCGGCGTGAGTGGAATTACTTCAGCCGTCGTTGCGTCCCTGGATGATGCCCTGCGTACGCACGAACTGGTGAAAGTCCAGCTTGGGAAACACCTCGACATCCCGGCGAAAGACGCCGCCGGTCAGCTCGCCGCGGCCACGCAAAGCGAAGTGATTCAGGTGATCGGCCGGACTTGCGTGTTATTTCGCAAAGCGCCGGCCGAAAAAGCTCCGGCTAATCGTTAGGACGTTCCGAGGTGGTTATGCGATTGCGCGGTTCACTTTCAGCTTTGCTTTCGGTCGCGCTCCTTGCATGCGCGTCACAACCGCCGGCGGAGCCCGCTGCACAGCAGAACGCGGTGGCTACATCCTCGATCACACAACGCGACTGGGTGCTCGTGGGCATGTCGACATCGTCGACGATCATCGACACCACGCGCCCACCAACGCTGCGTCTCGATGCCGGCGCGCGCGCGAGCGGGTTCGCCGGCTGCAACCGCTTCAGCGGTTCCTTCGCGCTGCGCGGGGATAGCCTGTCGTTTGGTGCACTCGCGGCGACCAAGATGTATTGCGCCGCAACGGATCACGTTGAGCGCGTCTTCCTCACGATCCTGGAGCGCACGAAGACGTATTCGCTCAGCGACGCCACGCTGACGCTGCGTTCGCACGACGGTCTCGAAGCCATTTTTAGGCCTGCGCACAGCAAGTAGCTACGGTGTAGCGTTCAATAGACTCCACGGCGTCATCGGAAGTTCAGTCACCTCGACACCTAACGCGTCGGCGACGGCGTTTGCGATCGCCGGCGCGGTTGGAATCACGGGTGGCTCCGCGAGTCCGCGTGACCCCACATGGTTCGCTCGGGTATCGACGGTATCGACGCACCACGCCTCGATGACGGGCGTGTCGGCCATGGTCGGGATCTTATAGTCGTGTGTCGAGGGGTTCAGCGGCAAACCGGACTTTTCGTCCAACACGCGCTCTTCGTACAACGCGTAGCCGAGTCCCTGCAGAATCCCGCCCTCCAGCTGACTTTCGGCGAGCGTGGGATTGATGACGCGTCCCACGTCGTGCGCGGCCACGATGCGCAGCACGCGCACATGTCTAGTCTCGCGGTCGACCTCAACTTCGGCGAACTGCGCGCCGAAGCTCATGAGACCGACGTCGCGCTCGTTAGGTCCCCGTGATCCATGGCCGCTGATCATGACGTTGCCGAGCCGCTTCATGAGATCGGCGAACGTCAGCGCGCACGTTCCGTCAGCCGTGAAGATCTGCGAGTCACGCGCCGTCAGCGTCACCGGATCGCATTGCAGGATCTCCGCGGCTGCTTCGAGCAGCCGAGCGCGCGCTTCGACCGCCGCCATGCGCACCGCGGGGCCGACCGAGGGTGTCGTCATCGACCCCCAGGAATTCCCCGCGTACGGCGTGCGCTCAGTGTCGCCAAGGACCACGCGCGTATCGCTGAGACGCGCGCCTAACGCCTCTGCGGCAATCTGCGAAAGAATCGTCCGCGCCCCGGTTCCGAGATCCTGCGTTCCGGAGAGCACCTCGGCGGTCCCGTCGGAGTGGATCGTGATCGTCGCGTAGGCGGGAGGACCGCCGCCGGCCGGCCAGACCTGTGACGCCATGCCGAAGCCGCGGACTCTTCCATCGTGCGCCGAGCGACGCGACGCGCGACTGGCCCAGCCGAATCGCTCGGCGGCTTCGTTGTAGCACTGGCGCAAGTTGTTCGACGAATACGGCCGGCTCTTCCGCTGATCGTCCTCGGAGAAGTTCTTGAGACGTAGTTCCAGAGGATCGATGCCGAGCTCTTTCGCGAGCGCGTCCATCGCGCGCTCGAGACCAAAGGCGCCTTCGGTGTGTCCCGGTCCGCGAAACGCCGCCATCGGCTGCGAATGGGTGAAGACGAAACGTTCGGTCGTGCGCACGTTGGGGCAGGCGTACATCTGATGATAGATCTGCGCCGGACCGCCGTCCCAACCGCCGGCACCGAGCGCGACCCACGCGTCGGCGATGATGGCGGTGAGGGTGCCGTCGCGGCGCGCACCTAACGTGACGCGTTGCACCGTGGCGGGACGATGTCCGGTGTCGATTTGTTCACCGATACGATCCAGGACGCAGCGGACGGGTGAACCGGTCCGCTTGGCGAACAACGCCGCGGCGAGGGTGTGGGCACCGGCGTGGTTCTTGGCGCCAAAGCCGCCCCCCATGTAGTCCATGAGGACGCGCACCGACGTGCGTGGCACGCCTAACGCACGAGCGATCTCGTCGCGTACGCGGAAGACGCCCTGTGTCGACTCCCAGATTGTCAGTCGCTCGCCATCGTACTGGGCCACCGCGCCATGCGGCTCGAGCGCCGTATGCAGTTGCGACGACGTACGATACTCACGCCGAATGACGACGTCGGCCTCGCGCATTCCGGCGCCGACGTCACCGCGCTCTTCGATTTCAGGGTCCGCGTAGAAGTGCTTGTCGGGCCACACCTGCGCGGTAGCGCTGTCAGCGGCGACGACTGGGTCCAGCACCGGCGCGCGCGCAACGAACACCGCATGCAATGCCGCGGCTCCGGCCCGCGCGGCACCGCGTGACTCGGCGCACACCGCGGCAACGGGGTGTCCCGCGTAGCGAACCTCGCTGTCGAAGAGGGGCACTCCGTCGAAGCGGACCGGACGCGGCAGATCCTCTCGCGTTAGGACGTCGATGACTCCGGGCACCGCTCGCGCCGCGGCGACGTCCAGTGACTCGAGGCG
>JBFMFA010000305.1:0-4869 GCA_040753195.1 Gemmatimonadota bacterium
GGATCCTACCGGACCGCAGGTCGCCCACCACGGTAGAGTACACGGTACCAACGAACATTCTGCAGGACGCGGACGCGCACGTTAGGCTCGAAGCGCTTCTCATGCTGGCCGAAGCGCCGCCTCTGGCGCGCGCGGCCAACTCGCTCGCCGACATGCTCGCGCACGCGGACAACGCACGCGACCCATGGATCCCGGACGCGATCGCTATGGCCGCCGTGCAGCAAGGGGGCGCGGTACTCCTGTTCGATATCCTGGAGCGGCGTATGCCGTCCAGCGACTCGATCGCGATGCTCGGCGTCGCGCGCGCTGTGAACAAGATGGCCCGCGTGTACGCCGGTCGCGAAGACGCGAGCGCGGTTGTTACGGTCGTCGAAACCGTACCACGGGCGACGCCTAACGTGGCAGTGGCGATGCTCGACGGAATCGCGCAGGCCTGGCCCGAGGAAAAGCCGCCGCAGTTCACAGACTCGCAGCGCAACCAGATGCTGACCGCGACGCGCGCTGCCGCGGGGCCCGTCGCGGAGGCGTTAAGTCGCGTCGCCGCGCGCTGGAAGCTTCCGGAGATCTTCCGCGGACAGTGACGCCGCTAGACAACCGGCCCTACGCCTCGCGCCTTACGCCTTACCCCTGACGCCTTACGCCTTACGCCTTGCGCCTCACGCCTTACGCCTTACGCCTAGTGGCCATCGCCTGCGCCCTGTCCCTTGCCCCAGAGACGGGGCACGGCCAAGTCGCCTTCGACACGACCATTACAATCAAAGCCTCCGGAAGCACCCTCGAGTTCGTGCCGCCGCGCATTTCGGCGAAAACGGGGACTCGGCTCCGCATCCGCTTCGTCAACGAAGGAACGCTGCCGCATAACGTCGTCCTCCCGCGCAGCGAAGACGACATCGACGCGCTCGTACAGGCCGCGTACGGCGCGGCGGAGACGGGCTTCGTCCCGTTAGGTGACAAGGCGAAGATCGTCGCGTACACGACCCTCGCATCGCCAGGGCAAACCGTGGAGGTCACGTTCACGGTGCCGCCGCCCGGAGAATACACGTATATCTGCCTTTTCCCGGGACATGCGACGTCGATGTTCGGGACCCTGCGCGCCCTGCGCTAGTTCGGCAGACGCGTCGCGCGCACGCGGCGCCACGTCAGCACCAGCATCCACGCGGCCACGAGAAAAAGCCCGTACATCTCACGCGACTCTTCGATTCCGACGTCCTTCATTTCCCAGGCCGCGAACATATCGAGGAAGGGTACTCTGCCTAACACGCGCGGAAGAATCGTCGTGGCCCAGAGGATCGCGACAAGGGCGATCACCATCGGCAGCCAGCGCGGCAACCGGTCCCGGAGCGAGAGCCAACACGCAACCGCGCCGCCAGCATAGATCGCCATCCACACATATGGATCGGGGTCGTTGTACTGCACGACGGCGGACAACACGAACAAGAGCAGGAACACGACGTCGGCGACTCGCCACGCTTTGGACGCAACGCTACCAGCCATAGCGCAACCCCAGTTGCAGGGATTGTGGTGCCGCCGGATAGAAGAACGCCGCATCGCCTCCCGCGGGATCAGGAAAGCCACTGCTCTCGTAGCGGTTTCTGAAGGCGTTACGGAGTTCCAGCGTTAGGCGTACGTCGTATGATATCCGATAGCCAAACTGCACGTCGAGCCGTGAATAGCCGAAAATCTGGCGCGTGTTGGCATCGTCCAGAAACATGCGTTCGTGCTGAACCAGCTGCCCGCCCAAGTCGAAGCGCGCCAGCGGCTGGACCGTGAACCCGCTGCTCAGAACCCTACGCGGTATCGCTTTCAGATACTTTCCGGCGTTCTCACCGCTGCGTGCCTCTGCAAAGTGCCTCGTATCACTGACGAAGAACGACACACCAGGCTGCGGATCGTAGCGCGCCCCCATCTCGACACCGCGATGTCTGCTGCGACCGATATTGATGTAGCGCAGCGTCTGCACGTCGAAGTCAAGCTCGTCCTTCATATCCATCTGGTAGAGGCTCACACTTGCCGTTAGGTAGTCAGCGGCGTAATACAGGCCCGCCTCAACGTTCGTCCCGTACTGCGGTTTCAGCTGACCGTTCGATGTCGTGGCGCTGAACGGAGGAAACGGGATGGGGATCGTCCGTTGATCGAAGAGCTGATCCAGCGTCGGCGCTTTGAACGAGCGGCTCGCGGTCGCGTACACGTACGCTCCTTCTGTAAGCCGGAGATTGGCGCCGATCCGCGGGCTCACGGCGCTCTGAGATACGCTGCGTCCATCGAATGAATCCGCGATCCAGTCGCCGCGCGCGCTTAACGTTATGCGCAACCCCGCGAGCGGCTGCAGCGCGTATTGCGCAAAGACCGCCGCCGCGGCGCGATCCCCATCGCCAGAGGCGTCCAGGGCGCCGCGACCTCCGTTGCTGAACGCGAAGTACTCGGAGGCGAGCGTGCCGTAACTCGCGTCGATACCCGCCGTAAAACCGAACTGCTCGAACTGGAGAGAGCCCGATGCGCGTCGTGTATCCGTGACTCGCTCTTTCGCATCGCCAAAGTCGGGTGCGAGAAGGATGGTGCGAACGGCATCGGTGTGTCGCACGTCGGCCGATCCCCACGCACGCCACGGCCCCCTGGTGAAGCTGACGCCGAGCGAGTGCGCGCGATCCTGCGTGTCGTCGAACCTGAAGAGCGGATCTGACCGCTTGCGACTTTGCGCGAGCAAATCTTCGTGCAATGCACCGGGCTCCTCGAATTCACGCCAGTGCGACGCCGCGCTCAGCATGAGGTCGCCGAGCCTAACGCGGGCGTGAGCGCGTGCAACCGTGCGCTGCGCGTGGTCTCGGTAGCCATCGGTGCGATCCAAGGCCGCCGAGAAACCTCCTAACGAACCGTCCAGCCGCCAACTGCCGAACGTGCCGCCGCTCACGCTCAAGCGAGCATCCCTCCCTCGACGCGTGATGATGTTGACCACTGCGCCGATGGCTCCGCTTCCGTAGAGCGGAGAATTGCCGCCGCGCACGACCTCGACAGCCTCGATGGCGCTGAGCGGTGGGAGTCCATCCCACGGAATGAGACCCGTGTGCAGTTGGTCCACCGGTATGCCGTCGACCATAACGACGACGTATTCAGCCTCGCCACCGCCGTAGAATCCGCGCGTCATGATCTGCGGATCGCGTCCCGAACCATCGAAGTCGACCACGACCATCCCGGGGACAAGACGCAAAATGTCAGCGACCGTAGCGTGCGGGATGTGCGCCACCTCTGTCGCTTCGATGCGCGTCACCGCCATGGTAGACGAGCCTAACGTCGATGCTGCACGGTCCGCGGTGACGACGATCCGGTTCAGTGCTGTGGTATCACTCTGCGCCTGCAGAAGCGCAGGGAACGCGAGCATCAGAAGTGCGCGCTTCACGTCGGCAGCCGGATTCCCTTGAACTTGCGCGCCTGTTCTTCGATCGCGCTTTCCGTCGCAAGGCGTTCGATGCTTGACGCTCCGAAAAAGCCGGCGACGCCACGGGTGCGCTCGAGAACGTATTGGGCGTCTTCCGGTTGAGCGATTGGTCCGCCGTGACACAACACGATGACGTCAGGGTTTACCTTCTTCGCCGCATCGTGCATCGCCTGAACGCGCACAACGGCGTCATCGAGTGACATCGCCGCGGTCTTTACGCCAATCGAGCCGGCCACGGTCGTGTTCACGTGAGCGACGACGACGTCGGCGCCGGCCTGCGTGAACCGCGCGGCGGTATCCTCGTCGAACACGTAGGGGCAAGTGAGCATTCCGAGCGAGCGCGCGGTGGCGATCATGTCGATCTCGAGCTGAATGCTCATCCCCGTCTCCTCGAGGATCTGGCGAAACTGTCCGTCGATGAGGCCGACCGTGGGGAAGTTTTGCACTCCGTCGAACCCCAGTCGCTGCAACTCGGGGAGGAAGACGCGCATTATGCGAAAGGGATCGGTGCCGCAGACCCCCGCCAGGACCGGCGTGTTCCTAACGATGGGAAGGACTTCACGCGACATGTCGACGACGATCTCATTCGCGTCGCCGTACGGCATCATCCCCGATGCCGAGCCGCGCCCCGCCATGCGATAGCGACCGGAGTTGTAGATGATGATGAGATCGACGCCACCGCGTTCAGCGAACTTCGCCGAAATCCCGGTGCCGGCTCCCGCGCCGATGATGGGCCGTTTGGCGGCGATCTGCGCGCCCAATCGCTTCAGCGATTCTTCACGTGAAATGAAAGGCATTGCTCCTAGTGAATTATCTCAGTCATGAGCAGCAATACTACGATGAGCGGAAGAAACGGAAACCACGGATAGTCCTTTCTTGTTTTCTGCTGTGCGGCGCCGACACTAAGCCCAAAACCGATCATCCGCTGTTGCCGTTCATTGCAGTGTTGAACTGATCACTCAGCTCAACAGCGCCAATAACCCCTCAGCGAGCGCATGGGCGAAGCGCGCATCGTTGATGTGCATATCAAGCTCGCGCACGCGTACGTTAGGCGCAACGCTGCTTTTTAGTGCCACGAACAGCGCCCGATTTGCAGCAGGGTTGTGAAACGGTTGGCCTTCGGCGTCGATCATGCTCACGCCCTTGAGCGGGAGCATCAGGACCACTGGGCCCGTCGCGCGGTTGAGTTGTGCCGCGATGCGCCGTCCAACCTCGCCACATTCTTCCTCGGAGGTGCGCATCAGCGTAACCGTTGCATTGTGGCGGTATAACGAACGATTGCGGAAGCGCTCCGGCACGGTTTCGAGCGCCCCAAAGTTGACCATGTCCAGCGCGCCGACCGATACGACCTGCGGGATCCCCATTCTGGCAGCGGCGCCGAGCCGGTCCGGACCCGCGGTCAACACGCCGCCTACGACTTCGTCGCACCATTCCGT
>JBFMFA010000306.1:0-4866 GCA_040753195.1 Gemmatimonadota bacterium
CCGGTCGCGGCGGCGAGCACTAGGCCGTAGCTGAAAGCATAGAGTCAGGAATACCGATCGTCGCTCGTCAAACGCTGTTCGCATACACAACCGCCGTCCGCCGCTCAGCCGCTCCGCTCCCCCGCAATGAAGCGTCTCGACATCGCGCTCACCGCTGTCCTGTCCACGTTTGCCGTTTTTGTTGGTGTCCAGGCGCGAGAAACGCGCGCAATCAGTCACGAGCGCGAAGGTCATGGTGAAGCTGCCGATGTCGCCGCCTCTACAGGCGGGACACGCAGCACCGAGCGCGAAGCCGCTCGTCGCAGCCGCCGGCTCGCGTCTCTTCGCATGTCGACCACGCGATCCGCGTTAGGCCCGGACGAAGTGCTCCGCCGCATCCGCGAACGCGCCGCCGGGACGTTCATCGACGACGTCATCGTGGCGCACGACTCGGCGCTGGCACGCTGGCCCGATCGGCTGGTGAACCCGCTGCGTGTCTGGGTCCAGAACGGCGCGCACCTGAGCGACTGGAGCGAAGAGCGCAATGCCATCGTGCGGCGCGCGTTCTCGGATTGGTCAGAGACGGGACTGCCGCTCAGCTTCGCGTTTGTCCCCGACTCCTCGGATGCTGATGTGCACGTGACGTGGACGGATCGGTTCAACGAGTCGATCAGCGGGAAGACGCTGTGGGCGCACAACGATTCGTGGTGGATCGTGGACGCGAACATCCAGCTGGCCATTCACCATCGCGACGGGACCGCGCTCGATTTCGACGCAACGCGGGCGATCGCGTTACACGAAGTCGGCCACCTGATCGGACTGGATCACACGCGCGACACAACCAGCATCATGACGCCGCGCGTGCGCGTGAAGGATCTGTCGACGGCCGATCGGTCGACGGCGTATTTGCTGTATTCGCTGCCGCCCGGCCCGTTGGGTTCGATGCGCGGCCGCGTCGCCTCTCGTTAGGCTTTACCGCGCGTCTTTCAGCCACACGGTACGCGCCTTCGCATTCCGGCGCGATACCTGGAGTTCGACCTCGCGGCCGCGCTGCTCGAGCGCCGCGATGAGTGCGGCGACCGACCGCAGCTTCTGGCCGTTCATGTGGGTGATGACGTCACCAACGCGGAGTCCCGCTTCCAACGCCGGCGAACCGTTCAGGACCTCGACCACGAGAATGCCTTCCTCGAGCCCTAGGCCCTCGCGCAGGTCTTCATTGAGCGGGAGCAACAGCGCGCCGCCCACTGCCTGACTCGGTCCGACCGTTGCTCGGAGCCTGAACGGCGCGTAGGGCGTCGGCGGCAAAACCGGCGTGCCACGCATGCGTTGTCCCGGGCGTTCTCCTCCGCCCACTGCCACTTTCGGCGCTGTGCTGTCTCCCAGCGTGTAGGCAAATCCACCGTCAGGGAGCTGAAAGATCTGCAGCTTCGGCCGAGCGAGCATCGGCGCCGCCGAGATTTCGATCCACGGGCAATTGGAGATGAAGCCTTCGGGGCGCGGCTCGACGTTGACCGTCACCGTACGCAACTCACCATCGCGTCGGAAGCGCACCGGGAGCTGTGTGCCGGGTTTCAGCAGCGCGGCGACATCGATCCCGCTGCCATAGTCTTTGCCGCCTAACGCGACGATTTCGTCGTCGGCGAGGAGACCGGCTTTTTGCGCCGGAGAACCAGGTTCCACGGAAATGATCGTGGGATATTTGCGCACGACGAATGCGGTGAGGTTCCCCGACGTTGTGACTTCACCGGTCTCCCGGAATGCGATGCCCAACCAACCGTCGGGCCCCGGGCGTTGCTCGCACATCGACAGCATATGCGAGCGCAGCATGTCGGCATCCACGAGACTGCGCTGCAGCTGCGCGTTCAGCTGGTCGACGCGCATGCGAACGGCTTCACGTTCGCTGATCGAGCCGCGCCGCAACGACGCCTGCGCCAGGCGCAATTGGCGGGTGAGTGACTCCTGGGCGAGCACGACACGCTGCAACTCGGATCGCAGCGCGACGAGCGAGTCGTCCTGTTCCTGCAGTTGCACCTGCGCGCGCACGCGCACCTGATACGCGGAAGCCGGTGTCGCGACGGCGAGCGACGCGACCAGCATCAAGGCAAGCGATCCTATAGCCATCTGACTAGAACCTTCCCAGCCGGTTCGTGACCGGCACGACCTGGCCCATGCGCTGCAACGTGGCATCGCGTGCGCCTAACGTGGAAATGTAGAACTGATTGATGAGTGGATCCTGTGGCGCTTCAGCGAGCGCCTCGCGCGTGCTGTTGGCCACCTCGTCGAGGAAGGCGAGACGTGCGCGGAAGCGCTCGAACGCCTGTCCGCTCGACAGCGTGTCGTTGGCCGCGAGGTATGTGGCCGCGGCGGAGTACCGGTCGTAGGCGCTGTTGAGCACTTCCAGTGCTTCGTTTGTCGACGTGAATTCGCTGGCGCTGTTGTCTTCCGTGGCCGCCTGCTGCGGGTTGCCAAGGGCAAACGCTTCGGCGTAGGACAGACCAGCCGACAGGCGGCCCGCAAAGAGCCCACCGACCATGAGCACCGCCGCGGCAGCCAGCTGCCACAGCCGGCGGTTCGCGCCTAACGCTTGCTGGATGCGCCACTCTCGACTTTCGGTGAGCAGGAGGCCGTCTTCCGACAACCGTGAACGCAAGGAACTCCATTCGGTGAGCGGCGGGCTGATACGCGAGCGCTCGCCGCCGGCGAGGCCGGCGAGCCTGCGATATGCGGCACGTTCGCGCGCGCATTGAGCGCACGTGGCGAGGTGCTGCGCTTCGTCGCGCGTGGGCTCGACGTCACCCAATTCAGCGAGACGTTCAATAGGCAGGTGCTGCATTGTCTCCCTCTTGCCCGGCTTGAAGGCCTTCCACGACATGCGCGAGCAGGCGCCGGAGTTTTGCGCGCGCTTTGAACAGTTGTGACTTGGAGCCGCCCGGCGTGATGCCGAGCTCCCGTGCGATTTCTTCGTGCGTGTACCCTTCGACGTCGTGCATAACGAATACGGTGCGTGCACCCGGTGACAGTTTTGCCGTCGCCTCTTCGATCGTGGCGGCGAGGAGCGTGCGATCGCTGTCGTGCTCCACCGACGCCGATGATTCATCGATTTCAAACTCGACCCGCGCCAGCCGCCGCGCGCTCCGCAGCGCGTTCAGGGTACGATTGACCGCAATGCGATGCGCCCACGTCCCGAACTGCGAGTCGCCCCGGTAACTTGGCAACGCCCGAAAAATCTGGATCCAGACTTCCTGCGCGATGTCGGCAGAGAGATCCGGATCGCCCACAAGACGCCTAACGACTGCGTCGATGTGCGGAGCATGCTGCGCCCAAATGGTGCGCAGCGCTCGCTCATCGCCGGCTATAGCTCGTGCGATCGTTTCGGGCGTGGCCATGCAGTCAATAAGTCACTCTTTGGGAGTTCTCCGTTGCCTCGTCACCGAAGGCGGGGCGCCTTAGAGCTATCAGGAGAGAGAGCTGACAGTGTACAGCCATCTGCTCCAGCTTCCAGCCTAGTGCGTTACAGCGCGAGGAGCACATCAGCTTCTCATGGCTGAAGCAGATAGCGACACGCTGATAGCTGGCTTCTGATAGCTCGTCCGCCTCAACGACGAGTCCACTGGCAGCTTTCTTGACGTAGCTACCCCAACCACTGGTGACATGGCCAAAATTAGGATGGTCTCATCCTATACTAGACGTAAATAGCGTAACTCGTTGTCGGGCATATAGAACCATTGACGCATCGTTGTGTACTTCGTCTTGACTTCAACAGACAAATTTCCTATCTAAGCACGCCCTCTGTTGCGTCGGCGCCAAGCGACGCAGCGCAGCCAAGCGGCGCTCTCATATACTCAACTCGTTGACATTCCAGCACTTACAATAGCGCCGCTGTGCACTTTCCTATCCCCCTCCTTCTCGCCAGCCTGCTGATTCCGGGCGACGGTCTTCCGACGCGTGCACCCGCTGATGTGCACATGTCAGTGGACAGATTACGGGCGATTGACCGCGTTGTGAGACGCGGCCTTGAGGCCGGGGGCTTTCCAGGTGCGGCAGTTATTGTAGGACGCGGCGGTTATTCGGTCTTCCAGAAGGGGTACGGGAAAGTCGATTGGAGGTCCGGCAGCCCTGCCGTCACGGCCGATCGCACCATTTACGACCTCGCTTCACTGACCAAGGTCGTCGCGACGACAACCGCGGCGATGATTCTCTTCGACGAAGGAAAGCTCGAGCTGGACGCGCCGGTCTCCCGTTATCTGCCGGGCTTCTCCGGTGGGGACAAAGACCGCGTGACGATGCGTCACCTCCTCACCCATCGCTCCGGCCTGCCGGCCGGCCGCGAACTGTGGCGCCTCGCGAGCACCCAATCCGGTGCACGCTGGGCGGTCGTTGCGACACCACTCGTCTGCTCCCCGGGCAGCTGCTTCATCTACTCCGACCTTGGCGCCGACGTGCTGGGGTGGGCGATTGAAGCGATCGCCGGCGAGCCGCTCGACGCGTTCGTGCAGCAGCGCGTGTTCGGCCCGTTAGGCATGACCGACACGTTCTTCAATCCGGCGGACTCCCTCGATCATCGCATCGCGCCGACTGAAATCGCGCCGCCGCGCGGCTATCCGATTCGCGGCGAGGTGCACGACGAAAACGCGTTCGTTCTCGGCGGCGTCGCCGGTCACGCGGGACTCTTCTCTACCGCCGCTGACCTCTCCGTGTTTGCCCAGATGCTGCTCAACGGGGGCGAATACAACGGCGCGCGTATCGTGAGTGACTCCACCGTCGCGTTGTTCACCCGGCGCGCCGCCGGCCCCGGCAACTGGAGCGGCAGCTCGCGCGCGTTAGGCTGGGACACGGCGGACGGCGACGGGTCCTCGGGGATTTATCTCACGCCGCGCGCGTACGGGC
>JBFMFA010000307.1:0-4831 GCA_040753195.1 Gemmatimonadota bacterium
GACGCTGCACGCCGCTGCGCCGATTATCCCGGCGGCGCTGGCGGTTGCTGAGCGTGAACACGCAGACGGGCCGGCGTTTATTCTCGCCGTTGCGTTAGGCTACGAAGCCGCGTTACGAATCGGTGAAGCCGTGAACCCGGACCACTATCGTTACTGGCACCCAACCGGTACTGCCGCCACCTTCGGGGCCGCCGTGGCTGCCGGATCCATCCTCGGGCTCGATCCGACGCAGATGCTGCACGCGTTAGGCTCCGCTGGGACCCAGGCGGCCGGCCTCTGGGAGTTCAACGCCGACGGCGCCATGAGCAAGCATCTGCACCCGGGGAAAGCGGCGTTCAACGGCGTGCTTTCCGCCGACCTCGCCGCAGCCGGATTTACCGGCGCTACGCGGATCCTTGAAGGCGAGCGCGGTTTCTTCCGCGCGACAACCCGCTCGTTCGACGCGTCGCGGGTCAGCGACCGGCTGGGCGAGCGGTGGATGGTGAGCGAGAACTGCTACAAGATGCATTCGTGCTGCGGACATACGCATTCGGCCATCGACGTCGCGTTGGAACTCCGGGCACGCGCGCGCAACATCGAGGCAATCACGATCGAGACGTATGGTCCGGGCTACGAGATCGTCAAGGAAATGAATCCACGAACGCCGTATGCAGCGAAGTTCAGCCTCGCATACTGTGTGGCCGCGGCACTGGTGGACGGACGGGTCGGCTTGGAGCAGTTCATGCTCGAGCGCTTCGGGCCATCGGGCGTTAGGCACGCGCAGATCGCCGCGCTGTTGTCATGCACTCGCGTATGCGTCGCCGATGATCTCACGAACAAATATCCGGCGGCGTGGCCAACGCGCATCGCGATCCACCTTGGCGATGGTCGTTCACTGTGCGGCACATCGGATTTCCCGCGCGGCAACCCCGAGAACCCAGTCACAACTCATGACCTCGAAGAGAAATTCGTGGCGTTGGTGACTCCGCGCGTGGGCGAAGGCGCCTCGCGAAACGGTTTGGCCTGGGCTCGCCAGCTGCGCGATTGCAGCGACATGGCCGCTGTGACGCCTGACATCGTCGCCTTGCCCGCATGAAAGATCTCAATCCTCGCGCGGCCGATCACGCGGAATACCGCAGTGCCGTTCGCGAGCTGTGCGCGAAGTTCGATAGCGATTATTGGCAGGATGTCGATTCGCGCGCCGAGTACCCGGAGAAGTTCGTGCAGGCGCTGACTGAAGCGGGGTGGCTCGCAGCGCTGATCCCCAGCGAATACGGCGGCGGTGGAATGAACATCACCGAGGCGTCGGTGATCCTCGAGGAGATCAACCGCAGCGGCGCAAATTCCGGTGCGTGCCACGCGCAGATGTACATCATGGGCACGTTACTGCGACACGGATCGGAAGAGCAGAAACAGCGCTACTTGCCAGCGATTGCTCGAGGGGAATTGCGTTTGCAAGCCTTCGGTGTCACTGAGCCCACGGCAGGCACTGACACCACGAAGATCACCACGTTCGCCGAACGCCGCGGCGATCGCTACGTCGTCAACGGGCAGAAGATCTTCATTTCGCGGGTGCAGCACTCGGATTTGATGCTGTTGCTTGCGCGCACGACGCCGGTGGCGCGCGTCCAGAAAAAATCCGCCGGTCTCTCGGTGTTTCTGGTTGACCTGCGCGACTCGACGAACCGCGGCCTAACGCTGCGTCCGATCCGCAATATGGTGAACCACGAGACCAACGAAGTCTTCTTCGAGGATTTCGAGGTTCCCGCGGAGAATCTGATCGGAGAGGAAGGAGAAGGCTTTCGCTACATTCTCGCCGGAATGAACGCGGAGCGAATACTCATCGCGGCGGAGTGCATCGGTGATGGGTATTGGTTCATCGACCGCGCCCGTCGTTATGCGAACGAGCGCGTCGTCTTCGATCGGCCGATAGGAGAGAATCAGGGAATCCAATTCCCCATCGCGCAAGCGTACACGAACGTGCGAGCCGCCGATCTGATGCGCTATGAGGCCGCGCGACTCTTCGATGCTGGCGTGCCGTGTGGAGCGGAGGCGAACATGGCGAAGCTTCTCGCGGCCGATGCTTCGTGGGAGGCCGCGAATGTATGCCTGCAGACGCACGGTGGCCTCGGCTTCGCCGCCGAATACGATGTTGAGCGCAAATTCCGGGAGACGCGCCTGTACCAAGTCGCGCCCGTGTCCACGAATCTCATACTGTCGTATATCGGCGAGCACGTGCTGGAGATGCCGAGGTCCTTTTGAGCGAGGCCGCGGCAATGCCGTTTAGCGGGCTCCGTGTAGTCGCCGTCGAGCAAGCGGTCGCCGCGCCGTTTTGTTCTCGACAACTCGCTGACATGGGAGCCGACGTCGTCAAAATCGAGCGGCCTAACGTGGGTGACCCAGCGCGCTCGTACGATTCGGCATTGCACGGTGAGTCGGCGTATTTCGCCTGGCTCAATCGCGGAAAGCGCAGCGTCGTTCTGGATCTGTCGCAAGCGGCGTCGCGTGAGGCGCTGCGGCGGCTCGTCGCGCGCGCCGATGTGTTCGTTCATAACCTGGCACCTGGCGCGATCGAGCGACTCGGCTTCGGTTACGAGGCACTCGCGGCCGATCTGCCGCGTCTGATCTGGTGCGGCATCTCGGGGTACGGGCCGGACGGTCCTCGGCGCGACTCCAAGGCGTACGACATGCTCGTCCAAGCCGAATCTGGCGTTGTCGCGTTGACGGGATCACCTAACGAACCAGCCAAGGTGGGCATTTCAATCGCGGATATCTCGGCAGGCTTTTATGCGTATTCGTCGATCCTCACTGCATTGATCCAGCGCGGCGCAACAGGCAAGGGCGAATGCATCGACATTTCGATGCTCGAGTGCCTGACTGAGTGGGTCACTCCGCCGCTGTATGTCTGGCACGGGACGGGAAAGTCGCCGGCGCGTGCCGGCGTCCGTCACAACATGATCGTGCCGTATGGTGCTTATCCCTGCGCGGATGGCGCAGTGATGTTCGCGATTCAGAACGCGGCGGAGTGGTGTCGTTTCTGTGAAGTCGTCATGCAGGCGCCGCAGCTCGCCGAGGACCCGCGCTTCAAAACGAATGCCGATCGCCTAACACATCGTGTGGAGCTGGAGGGGTTGATCACCGAGCGCTTCGCGTCACGAACGCGTGCGCAAGTGAGTGCGTTACTGGAGAGCGCAGATCTGGCCACCGCAACCGTGAATGAGGTGCCAGCCGTGGCATCGCACGAACAGCTTGCGGCACGCGAGCGCTGGACGACGGTGCGCTCGCCAAGTGGTGTGATCCCCGCCCTCATTCCGCCGCACAACCTGCGCAGTGTCTCGCCACGCATGGGCGACATACCGCGACTTGGTGAACACACCGAAGAAGTATTCGGCGAAATCGGGCTCTCGCCTGGCAACGCGCCATCCTGACGACGTTTAACGCGACCGGATGAACTTCTCTTCGCCGATGTCGTAACCGCTGATGGCGTGTAACTCGGCGGCATTGGCCTGGAATAGCGTGTCGCCCACGATGGTGTAGCGAATCGGCGCACCAGTTTCCACGAGTGAGCGTAGGTTCACTGTAACGTTGAGAATGCGATACGTGCCGGAGTCGGGACTCAAATTCTGAGTAAACTTTGCAGTCTGCATCCGCCCGGTCCTGAGCCAGGTTCCGTCCTCGCGCAATGAGAGGACCTGCCTAACGTGTGATCCCTTGTTGCGCAGCTCCCGCACATAGCTTCCGGCTATCTGGACGCGCATTTTCTCCTCCTCGGTTTTGCACCCTGCAAGGGCGAAACCGAAGGTCACGAATAGCAGACGGCGGACGATCATTGGCCGAAGGAGCGCGTTGGTTTGGCTCGCTCGAGGAGCGCGCTCAGTATGCTATTACCCGCCAGGACGCTGTCGGCGCCGAGAGGCACCACGACGGATCGAGTGCTGTGCACGTCGCCGATTACTTTAAGCGTCGATAGTTCAACACGCTCAGGCACCCGGTTGGTCATCAGGATGGCCACCGGTTCGTCGGCGCGGCCTTTTGACGTTAGGCCTCCAAAAGCCAGCGGCGCCCGTACCGCCAAACGAGGCGGATCAACTGTGATCCGACCCTCCCACTCGACGGCCCCCGCCCAGTCATCCGTCCCGTACGCGGTCGTGTAGCGCACTCTGATATACGGCGTCTCGCTGATAAAGTCGTGTGGCACGAGCTCCAGCTGCTGGATGTCGCTCGCGTACCCGTCGACGCCTACTGGAATTCGCTTTACGCCGTTTACAGCACCGTTAGGCTCGAGCTGCGCAAACAAAACCTCGCTCGCCGAGCGGCAGAGGTTGTTAGTGTCCTTGGCGAGCAGGCGTTCGAGTGCAGTCGTGGATCGTTCTGGAAAATGAACAGCGATCACCAAGACATCGGCTTCACCGATGGCGAGCGGACCCAAGCGAATGCGCTCACCACGCCCGGTCACATCCACTGACCTCGTCTCGTCGTCAGTGAAAACGAGCTTGGCACCGCCATACGCCTGGGCAAACGCGGGCTGCAGAAAGTGCATGAGTCCGGCGTACGCCTTACGCGGGTCGATCTCCTGCTTCAGAATCGGAACGGCTGCATCGGCCTGACACTCTGCCGTACGCGCTGCGGGCGGCACGGTCGTGGACCCTCCGCCATCGATGGCGTGCCCTGATCGTACGAGCTTCAGCGCCTCAAAATGATCGGCCTGCAATCCGACGTCGCCGACATCAGCCATGTCGTTCAGAACAAGTACCACGGGTGCGAGTGTCGCCGACCTCGCAATCGTCCCGAATGCGCGTCTGTCTGTGAGTTGAACGAGCGACGGCGTCGTGGCGCGGTGGCGATACCGAAG
>JBFMFA010000308.1:0-4829 GCA_040753195.1 Gemmatimonadota bacterium
AGCGCCGCCTGCGCCTATCTCATCGATCAGGAGTCCATCGCCGTTTTTCAGCAACGCGTGGCGAGCCTAACGAGTTCCGAATCGCACCTGCGCTTCGATGTCGTGGGGCCGCTGCCGGCCTACGACGTCGTGAAGATGGACTTCGGGGGTTAGCGCGCGTGTTCTGTCCGGACTGCGGTACCTGGAATCGCGCCCGTGCCGTCTCCTGCGCGCGCTGTGGCAAGGAGCTCCCTGAGCTTGCGGCGATGCCGATGGAGAAGCCGGACGACGAGATCAGCACGTTGCGCCGTATCATGGGCGGCCGCTATCGCGTCGCCCGCCGACTGGGTAGCGGCGGCATGGCGCACGTGTATTACG
Organism: Gemmatimonadota bacterium; assembly: GCA_040753195.1. Classification (GTDB taxonomy): domain Bacteria; phylum Gemmatimonadota; class Gemmatimonadetes; order Gemmatimonadales; family Gemmatimonadaceae; genus DASYRX01. Next base: position 358 of record JBFMFA010000308.1, read on the forward strand.
CGACGCACGGAACGCTGGAACGTCCGCTCGTCATCAAGGTCTTGCACACGCACCTCGCGCGTGACGCCGAGATGCGCGAGCGCTTTCGCCGCGAAGCGGAGGCCGCGAGTCAGCTCACACATCCCCACATCTGTGCGATTCTCGACTACGCCGATCACGACGGCGTCGTTTTCCTCGTGATGCCGTATTTGGCTGGAGGATCGCTGGCTGACGTGCTCGTACGTGATAAGACCGTGGCGCCGCGCACGGCCGCCGCCGTGGCTTCGCAGGTGGCGTGTGGACTCGATTACGCGCACCGTCGCGGCATCGTGCACCGCGATATCAAGCCGGACAACGTGATGTTCGACGAGGACGGGCACTCGATCATCACCGATTTCGGGATCGCCACGGCGCGATTCCACGGCCGCCTAACGAAAACCGGGCGCGCGATGGGGACGCCGCATTACATGTCGCCGGAGCAGGCGATGGGGAAGCTCGTCGACGGACGCAGCGATCTCTATGCGATCGGCGTCATGTTGTACGAGATGCTCCTCGGTTTCCCGCCGTTCGATGGCGCCGACTCGTATTCGGTGGGATACAAACAAGTGCATGAGACGGCGGTCGCGCCGGACGTTGTCGACTCGCGCATTCCGGCTGAGCTCTCGGCGATAGTCATGAAGTGCCTGGCGAAGTCGGTGGACGAGCGGTATCAGACGGGGTTCCGTCTCGCCGACGCGCTCATCGCGTACCTCGCGGCCGAAGGAAAGGCGGCTAGCGAAGAATACCGGACCGCTTGGGTTGCTCGGCGAAGTCCGAGTTCAGTCGTTACCACGCTTTGAGATAAGAACGCTCGCGGATTACGCGGAAGCGGCGCGGATTGACGCAGATCGCGCCGCCCACAGAAAAGCCATGCCGCTCACGACAGTCTAGTCGGTTTGCGATTGTTGTTGTTGTGGCCGTTGGTTCTCATATCCGCGCAAATCCGCGCTTAAATCCGCGTCATCCGCGAGCGCTCTTGCTCACAACTCGCTACAGGAATCGGTCTCGCAATACGGGCGGCGGGAGTGGACATGTATCGTACTTCCCGAACCACTTGTAGCGCCGCCGTGCGATCAGATCATACCCGCCGTCGCGTAGGCGACGCGGCACCGCACGCAACGCTGCGGCGGTAAACCTGAGCCTCAAGCGCTGCGCTATCGCGATCACCGCATCCGACTTCGCCGCGACATGGTCGCCGTCGCGCACGATAATCGAATCGACGACGCGCGTTTCGGGGAAGTTGCGCCGCAGCTCCTCGCCGTGCGCACTCTCGAGCGCCGCGAAGCGCAGCATACCGCTTGTATCATGGCGTAAGGCCCACAACACGAAGCGATTGCAGAGCGCACAGACGCCGTCGTAGTAGACGATCATCACACCCGCGAATGTAGCTAGCTTTGAGCCGTGTCGCGGCTCATCCACGTAGCGCTCCCCGTGCGCCTGTATCGCCCTCTCACGTACGCAGTGGAAGGCTCCTGGGCGGAGAGCGTACAGCCGGGTGCGCGCGTCGTCGTCCCGCTGCGCACCGGGCGCGCCATTGGCGTCGTGACGGCGCTCGACGTCGAAGGGAATGGCAACGGCCGCATCAAACGCGTTCTTGACGTACCTAACGAGCCGGCCGCGGTGCCCGAGGCGCTGCTCCGCTCATGCGAGTGGATCGCACGCTACTATGCGGCGCCCATCGGCCTGGTGTTCCGGTCGGCGCTACCGTCGCTCCTGGTCGGCGACAGCGCGCGGCAGCCCAAGGGAAAGTCCGTCCGCATCGTGACGATCGCGCGCGAGCTCACGTCGCTCGTGGAGCGCGATCGACTCTTCGCCCGAGCGCAGAAACAGCGCACGTTGTACGAAGTGCTCGAGTCGTTAGGCGGATCCGCGCCGGTCAACGTGCTGCGCGAACGCGGCATCCTCTCCCCGGCCGCGCTCAATGGTCTCGCCAAACGAGAGCTCGTGCGCATCACGGCCGAAGATCGCCCGCCAGACCTGTTTGCTCAGCCGTCCGGCGCCGCCCCCGTTCTGCACCCGACTCCCGCGCAGCGTGACGCGATCGAACAGATCCTCGGCAGCAAGCCTGGAGCCGTCACCCTGCTGCACGGCGTGACGGGGAGCGGCAAGACGCTCGTCTACCTCGAAGCCCTGCGCGCCGTGCTGCGCGGCGGCCGCAGCGCCATCGTGCTCGTCCCCGAGATCGCCCTTACGCCGCAAACCGTCGGACGCTTCCGGGCTGTCTTTGGCGACGCCGTGGCCGTCCTGCACTCCGCGTTAGGCGACCGCGAGCGCATGGACGCCTGGCGGGCCCTGCGCGCCGGCACCAAACGCATCGCCGTTGGTGCGCGCTCCGCCATCTTTGCCCCTCTGCAGAATGTCGGTGCGATCGTCGTCGATGAAGAACACGAAGCGACCTACAAACAGGAAGAGACCCCGCGCTACCATGCCCGCGACGTGGCGATCGTCCGCGCGCGGATGGAAGGGGCCTTCGTGGTGCTGGGCAGCGCGACGCCGAGCCTGGAGAGCTGGAGTAACGCGACGGCCGGACGCTACAACCTGCTGCAGCTGAAGGAGCGCGTCGGTGGCGGCGCCCTCCCCGCCGTTCACGTCGTCGACCTCAGGCGCGATCGCAAACCGCAGGATCAGGAGCAGCGCACGCGGGACCCGTTCCGCTTCGCGATCTCCGAAGAGCTCGAAAATGCCCTGCGAGATCGCCTAACGCGCAACGAACAGAGCCTCTTGCTGCTCAACCGTCGCGGATATTCTGCCTTCGTGCAGTGCATCGCGTGTGGGGACGTCGTGCAATGTCCGCGCTGCAGCATCGCGCTTACGTACCACCGCACGCCGGACGCGATGGTCTGTCACTACTGCGGCTTTCGCACCGCCCGAAGTGAGCGCTGCGAGCGCTGCGGCGACCGAACGCTCCGGCGCCGTGGACTCGGCACTCAACAACTCGAAGAGATGATCGCCGAGCGGTTTCCGAAATGTCGCATCGCCAGGATGGACGTCGATACAACCAGCGGACGTCTCGCGCACGCGACCATCCTCGATCGCGTTGGGCGCGGAGACGCGGACCTGCTGCTCGGCACGCAGATGATCGCCAAGGGCCTGGACTTTCCTAACGTCACGCTCGTTGGCGTCGTCGACGCGGACGTGGGGATCAATCTCCCGGACTTCCGCGCGTCGGAGCGCACGTTTCAGCTTCTGAGCCAGGTGGCCGGCAGGGCAGGTCGCGGTCCCAAAGGCGGCGAGGTGATCATTCAGACGCGCAACCCTTCGCACCATGCGGTCCGCTGCGCGACGACGCACGACTTCGAAGCGTTCGTACGGGAAGAACTCCCCGGGCGCGAGTCTCCGGCGTACCCTCCGGTCGTGCGCCTAACGCGAATCGTGCTCAGCGCCCTCAAGGAAGACGTCGCCGCGGATCTCGCCACCGCAACGGTGGACTGGCTCCACCGCGTCATCCAAAGCAAAAACCTGCGCAGCGTCACCCTGATAGGGCCAGCCCCGTGTCCGATCGACCGCATCAAGAAACGCTGGCGCTGGCACGTGGTGATCAAAGCCGCAGACGCCACGGAGTTGTCGCGCCTGTTGCCCTACTTTGCGCAACGGTTCCCGATTCCGGCCAAAGCGCAGGCTCGGGCCTCCATCGACAGAGATCCTGTCACTCTGCTTTAATAGCCAAGGCTCGCCTAGCGCCACCAGACGCGGCCACCGTCTAGATTTGGCGTGTGCCAGCGTTCGCCCACCCTGACTTCACGTCACCCCGGTTCGCCAATGTTCGCGACGCGCGCTTCGAGACCGCGCCAGCCGACGGCGTCCTGCCGGAAGGGTTCTTTTCGACAACGAATCTCCCAACGTACGTCCGCGTCAATGGGCGCTGGATCATGCCCAAAGAGCCGCGCATGGACGCCGCGCTCGTACTGGACGCCAACGGTGAGCTGTGGGCGCGGGAAGGACGCCGAGTGCGGCCTGGAGAGCGCGTTGCCGTAGGGACGCGCGAAGACGGGAGCGAGGGGATTTACGTCTTCGCCGAAGCGTTCCTCGCCCATGATCCCACCGCACTTGGTGGCGGCGAATTCCGCTTCATGGCAAGCGACGTCTCGCGCGAGAAGCCTATCGACTACGGCGTCATGGCGCGCATACTCATCGCCGAACGTCAGCGTGGGTACCCGGTGTGGGTCTGCGGCCCGGCGCTGGTGCACTCGCGCGCGCGTGCCGACATGGTCTGGTTCATCGAAAACGGCTTCGTCGGCGCGCTGCTGGCTGGGAACGCCGTCGCCGTGCACGACATCGAGGCGGCGATGTACGGCACCACGTTAGGCATGAGCGGCACCGGTGAGGCTACCGAAGGTGGCCATGGGCTGCATATGCGTGCCATCAATCAGGTGCGAGCGGCCGGGTCCATCGCCCAGTCCGTGGAGCGCGGCATCGTGAAGAACGGCATCATGCACTCCTGCGTCAATCACAAC
>JBFMFA010000309.1:0-4825 GCA_040753195.1 Gemmatimonadota bacterium
GCGTCAACTTCGGCCAGCTCGGTTTCCTCACGGCGTGTCGCCGCGACGATGCGGAGCTGGCACTCACGCGCCTCGTGCATGGGGACTATGTCGCCGAATCGCGCATGGTGCTCGAAGCCTTCGCGACTGGCGGCACCGTGACGGACGAGCGCTGGTACGCCCTGAACGACGTCGTGCTGCACATCGCGGGAAAGGCGCGCATGATGCGTTTGCGGGTGGAAGCCGATGGAGACCTGGTCGGTTCTTTCGCCGCCGACGGACTGATCGTCGCCACACCGACGGGATCGACCGCGTACTCGCTGAGCGCCGGAGGTCCGGTGGTGGATCCGGCGCTCGATTCGATCGTGCTGACGCCTGTCTCACCTCACACACTCGCAATCCGTCCGCTCCTGCTCCCGCCGTCGACAACGATCGCGATGTCGACGACCGGCGAGCCCGGAGAACGGCGCCTAACGGTCGATGGACAAGTCGGCCGCTCGCTCGGCGAACACGAGTCATTGTGCGTCCGCAAAGCGCAGCATCGCGTCATGCTCGTTCGATTCCCCGATACGAGCTTCTTCAAGCGCTTGCGTGAGAAGCTGGCGTGGACGACACCCGGGGGTGTGGCAGGCGCTTGATGTTGACCGAGCTACGTATCCGCGATCTCGCGATCATCAGGGACGTGCGGCTCGCCCTCGCGCCGGGTTTCAACGTGCTGACCGGGGAGACCGGTGCAGGGAAGTCGATCATCGTCGGCGCACTCGGGCTCTTGTTAGGCGAAAGGGCGTCGGCCGATCTGGTACGTGCCGGCGCCAGCCGCGCGCGCGTAGAGGCCGCGTTCGACGTCGTCGGTAACAGACGGCTCCTCGCAGATCTCGACGAGCGCGGTATCGATGCCTCGGACGGCACCCTGATCCTGTCGCGTGAGGTCGTAAGCGGGAGTGGAGGTCGCTCGCGCGCGTGGATCAACGGCTCGCCAGTGACGACGACCGTTCTTGGTGACGTCGCTCGCGCGCTGGTGAATCTGCACGGCCAGCACGAATCGCAAACGCTGCTGCAGCCCGCTGTGCAGCGCGATCTGCTCGATGCGTTCGGCGGCTCGCTTGAAGAGGCGGCGCGCGTGCGCGACGCCTTTGAAACGCTCGTGAGCGTGAGGGAAGAGCTTGCAGCGCTCGAGACCAGACGGCGCGACGCCGAGCGGCGCGCCGACTATCTGCGCCACGTGGTCAGCGAGATCGATGCCGCCACCCTCGTCGTCGGTGAGGATCAGGCACTGGATGATGAAGAGCGCCGCCTGACGAACGTGGAAGATCTGCGGCGCCACGTGGCCGATGCCATCGCTGCGCTGGATGGGCCCGACGCCGTTTTAGGTCGTCTGGCGCAGGCGCGCCGGGAGTTAACGGCGCTGAATCGCCTCGATCCCTCGTTAGGTGGCCTTCAGGAACAGCTCGATGCGGCGACGTACACCGTGGACGAGCTGCGTCGCGAGTTGGAGCACTACGACTCCGGAATCACAGCCGATCCAGAGCGGTTGCGCACCGTGCAAGAACGCCGCGATACCATCTTCCGGCTCACGCGCAAGTATGGCGCAACCGTCGAAAACGTGCTCGCCACCGCGGAGCAGGCACGCGCCGAGCTGACACTGGTCGATACGGCGCATCTCGATGTTGCCGTGCTGCGTGCTCGCGAAACGCAACTGCAGCAACACCTAACGGCGGCGGCCTCCGATCTATCGCGGAGACGGGTTACCAGCGCGCGAAAGCTCACGCAGGCTGTCGACGCGCAACTCCCGGCGCTTGGTATGGCGGGCGGGCGCTTTTCCGTTTCGCTGGAGACGCGCCGCGAGATCGCGGCTGATGGTGCTGAAGACGTGGCCTTTCTCATTGCGCTCAACGTGGGGCACGAAGCGCGGCCGCTGGCGCGCGTCGCGTCAGGCGGTGAGCTCTCTCGCGTCATGCTCGCGTTGACGACGATTCTCGCGAAGTTGAACCGCGTACCGGCGCTGGTCTTCGACGAAGTCGACAGCGGCATCGGCGGACGCGTGGCCCTACAGGTGGGCGACACCATGCGCAGCGTGGCCGAGCATCATCAAGTCCTGGCGATCACCCATCTGCCGCAGATCGCCTCGCGTGCGCACCACCAGATTGTCGTAGAAAAGGGGGCACACGACGGCACCACAACCGCTGACGTGCGCGTGGTCACTGATGATGATCGTGTGACGGAACTGGCGCGCATGCTGGGCGGCGATGCCGAACGCGACGTGAGTCGCGCGCACGCGCGAGAGCTGTTGGCCGCCGTCGAAGCGCGTCCGGCCCGGTCGAAACGCGCGCGCGCCTAACGCCGTAGGCCGTTGGCGCCGAAGGTGCGGTGGTACCACCGCAGGGTAAAGCCGGCGCGCGTGTCGGCGGGGACGCCTGCGCCGCCGATGACACGCGATAGCATCAGCGTCACTTCGATGGGAGCGCCCGAGCGGCGTGCCGCATATCCCGCGAGCGTGGAATACGAGAGCGCGAATCCCGCTCGCTGTTCCTCCAAGTCGCTAAAGGCCCCTAACGAAGCTGCGTCGAGTGTGCGTGTGTTGCCACTCAGGTCGGTGACGCTGAAGCTACCTCGGTAGGAATCCTCGTCGCTGCGCCGGTAGCTGTAGTAACCCGCCACCGCAAAAAAATCGTTCAACACGAGCCGCGGGCTCCATTCGGCTTCGAGGTATGTACCACGCGCCAGCGTCACGGTGTGTTCGCGGTACGCGGCCGGGAAGCCGAAGCTTGTACTGTCTGCGATTCGTACCGTCGCCGTATCCTCGCGCGGCATCCCGTAGCGAACGACGCTGCTCCACCAGAACCTCTTTCCAAAGACGAGGTCGAAATAGCCGCGCAGCTCGATGTCCGGTGTGCCGTCTCCGGTGCCAAGGTCGGCGAAGTTACCGGGGGCCGCTTTCATGCCGTTCGCGAAACGGTAGGCGGCGCCGACGGAGAGCCGGGCCCGCATCCCACCTTCGTGCGTCAGCCGGCGTATCGTGCTTCCGCTGAAGCTGTCGAAGAGCAGCAGCTTCGCCGCGACTTCGACATCACCGACGTGCCCGTGCTCCACGGACGCGAGCGGCTCGGCGACGATGCCGGCCGCCGAGTCGGTGAGGATGGCATTCACGTCATTGAGCGTTAGGCGAGCTGCACCAACCGGCCGAGCCCTAACGAGATTCGAGTCTTGTGGGAGAGCGAGAAATGTCTGGTAGGAACCGTTGAACGAGGCGAGACGCGCGAAGATCGCGGACTCCAGTGCGGAGCCTGCCCTTGGCGCAAAGGGTGAACCCGCGCGGGTCGCATCACCATAGACCAGAAGGAGGTCAGCAGCGCCGGCATCCGCTTGCGTGAGAAACGCGAGCGCCTGCGTCCGGTTGGCATTGAGCTCGGCGCATCCCGCTCCAGATGGATCGGTTTCGCACGCGGTAAGCCGCGCGCGCAAGCGCGCGGAAGCCGCGTTGATTTGAGAGATCACGGCGCCGTTTGTCGCACGCGCCACCGCGACCGAGAGCGCTGGGTTGATGCCGAGGTTGCCACCGCCACCCGGAATGACCGCGACATCGTTGCGCACGAAGTGATAGGGTACGTGTACGCCGACCGTCAGTCGACTCGTTAGGCCCACGTCGATGGAGAGTGGAATCGTGCGCACGTCCCTCTCCATCGCCACATTCAGGGCTCCCAGCGAAAGCGCCAACGCGGGCTGCCCGCTTAGCGATCGTAATGGGCGCGTCAGCGGAACCAGTCGTTCGACAGCACCGTCGCCCAAGGAATCGAACACAAAACCGATCGGCTCGCGCTCTCCGCGAGCCAGCCCCGCCGGATGGCCCGACGCGAAGCGTTCTGTGGCGCGTGAGAACGTGATGCCGGCGCTCACGCGGATGGAGCCGCGAGGGACGACCGTGGCGTCTTCGATGGAGCCAAGCACTCGCTGAGCGCCGGCGTGCGCGAATGGCGCAAAGAGGACAACACCGACCGTCAGCAGCTGCGCTCGCATGCTCGGGGCACGAGCTGCAAGCCGCCATTTCCCAGTCACGCGATATGCTGCATCGGACGCTGCGAAGCCTAGCAAAGTCTGGTTAGGTTATCCGCGCCTAGCGCGAGAGTCAACGAATTGCCGGAAACAGCACCACACGCGAACGCCGAACCGATTCCATCAGTTCCCTGGCAGATGACCGGGAACCACTGGCTCTCGGTGCCGTGCATCCACCCTGCCGACGGTGCGATTTACGCAATCGGCATGATGCACCGCGCATCACGCTCAGCCATTGAATTCGCTGGCTCGCGTGAGTTCGTGAGCGGACGCGGACCACCGCTCGCGTACCCCACGATCCGCGTGGGTTCCGAACGTATCGACTTGCGTGCGACACCCATGGCCTGGGAAAGTGCACTCGGCTGGCTCCCGACATTCACGTGTACGGTCGGCAGCGTCGTCGTACGCGCGACGATCTTTGCACCGTTTGGTCGCGATGCAGACACGGCCGGAATCGTGTACGCGTTTGCCGTCGAGCTACGCGACGACGAACCCAAGCTGCTAACCATCTCGTTGTCCGGGACGCTTGGCCATCGCCAACTGCGCGTGCGCACCCCACGCGCCTTTCCTGATGCGCATGCGATTCAGCTTCGCGACGATGGCATCGTAACGCTCGGTGGCAGCGATCTTCCAGGTCTCGCGGCGCTGGCGATTGGCACGGACGGCGATGCACGCGCAAGTGTGAGCCTGGGTGACACACCGTCGTATACGGTCGAACGCCAGCTCGAACTCCCCGCCAATGGTCGCGCCGAACTCGCGTTCTATATCGCGGCCGGGCCCGAAGGAGACGGTGCGC
>JBFMFA010000310.1:0-4791 GCA_040753195.1 Gemmatimonadota bacterium
ATGTGTAAGACGTCGAGCAGGAGCATGGCTATAAACTACCGACTCTTCAGCGAGTTTGAGGTCGTCTGCGACGCTCCCGGTTACCAGTCTCCGGCGACAAGTTGCCCCGGGATGCGAGGCTCACCGGGCCAGAAGTGCGCTCGCTATCAGCAACCCAAGCGCCTCGTCGTCACACCTCGGCGTTAGGCCTAGTGTGCGGCCCCGCCCCCGGTAATCCGAGCGGTGAACGCTGAACGACGGTCGTCGCTCGCCACCATCCCGTCCCTGAGCACGACCACTCGCCGGGCATGCGCCGCGATATCCGACTCGTGCGTCACCATGATGACCGTCTGACCCGTATCGGCGAGTGTTTGGAAGACCTTCATGATCTCCGCCGAGGTCGACGAGTCCAGGTTTCCTGTCGGTTCGTCAGCCAGCAGGATGGACGGGTTGTTCACCAGCGCCCGCGCGATCGCCACGCGCTGCCGTTGACCGCCGGAAAGCTCGTTAGGCTTGTGGTGCATGCGGTCGCCGAGCTGCACCTTGTCCAGCGCTTCGGCGGCGCGCCGCTTTCGTTCGGCAGACGAGATGCCGGCGTAGACGAGCGGCAGCTCCACGTTGTGGAGCGCCGTCGCGCGCGGTAGGAGGTTGAACGTCTGAAAGACGAACCCGATCTCCTTGTTGCGCACGCGGGCGAGCTCGTCGTCCGACATCTTCGAGACGAGCACACCGTTGAGCCAGTATTCGCCGTCCGTTGGCGTGTCGAGGCAGCCGATGAGATTCATCAGGGTCGACTTACCCGAACCGGAAGGCCCCATGATGGCCACGTACTCATTGCGCCGGATGGCGACATCGACGCCGCGTAGCGCGCGCACGACTTCGCCGCCCATGTCATAGTCGCGCCTCAGTCCGCGAGTCACGATGACCCAGTCATGACCCGGGGTCGCACCAGCGATCGATGTTACCGCATGACGTTCAGCCGTCGTGCTGATCGGGTGTTCGCCCGTTGAGGTTGACGAGGGCTGACTCGTTAGGAAATCACTCACGATTTCGCGTCCTTGGCTGTTTTGTCGTCCTTCTTGGCTTCCTTGACGAGGGCCCCGTCGCGCAGCTGCTGAATCGCCTGATACGTCCCACCGACGATCTTTTCGCCTTGCTTGAGCCCACTCACGACCTCGAAATAGTTGTCTCCCGAGATCCCCACATCTACGGGCCGGAAGGTCACCTTGTTGTCCGTGCCGACGATGAAAACCCCTTCGACGTCGCGCTGGCCAACTTGCCGCGCGGGCTGCCGGCCCACGCTTACAGCCGAATCCTCACCCGTGAGCTCTTCATTCTCACGCACCGTCAGTGCGATGATCGGAATGGAAAGCACCTGCTTGCGCGTGTCCGTCACGATCTTGGCTGTGGCGGAAAAGTCGGGTCGTGTGTCGGGCGGAGGATTGAGGAGCTGGATCGTGACCTCGTAATCGATCGACTGATCCTGCGACGCCGCGCCGCCAGCCACGTTGCGCACGGAGCTGTGGGCGATTTCGATCACCCTGCCGAGGAAGGTCGTATCAGGAAACGCGTCGACCTGCACGATAGCCGAATCATTCACGGCGATCCGCGCGACGTCCGTCTCGTCGACCTTCACCTTCGTCTCGAGCACGCTCATGTCCGAGATCGTGAGGAGCAGGGCGGCGTCTTTATTGAACGTACCCGGCACGGCGGTCTCACCCTCTTCTACCGCAAGTCTCGTTATGCGACCCGCCATCGGAGCGAGAATCGTCGTCTTGCTCAAGTTGCTGCGGGCGGTGCGCAGCGACGCCGTGGACTGCTCCACGCTGTGCGTCGCTGCTTCGTTCAGTGCTTCGTTGACTTCAACCTGCGTCTTGAGCGTTTCGAGATCCGCATCAGAAACGAGCTGCGGGCTCGTTTTCTTGATCTCGAGCTGCCGGTCGTAGTTGCGCTTCGACTGGAGGAAGTTGGCGCGCGCCTGCGCCGCCTGCGCGCGGGCCGATGAAAGCCCGGCTTCGGCTTGCTGGACGGCGGCCACGTACTGCTCCGGGTCGATCTCGAGCAGAAACTGTCCCTTGCGAACGATCTGGCCTTCTTTCACCGCGAGCCTAACGATGCGACCGCTGATATCGGACGCAACGTCGACTTTGGTGCGCGGCTGCACCTGACCACTCGCCGTCACCGACGCGACGAGGTCACGGGATTCGACCGCTACGATTTTGACCTCGGTGGCCTTGCCGCCGCGGTTTGCGAGGGAGGACGCAGCGATGGAGCCAACCACCAGAATGGCGACACCACCCAGAATCCACTTCGTTCGCTTGGTCATTGATCTCTCTGATTAACGAAGCGTGCGCCCCACTGCGCTCTCGAGTGTGGCAAACGCCTTATGAAATTCGTAAACGGCATTGATGCGATCTGATTCTGCCCGCTCGAAGTCCGAGCGCGCCTGCGTGACTTCGATGAACGACGTGGCTCCGACGCGGAAACGTTCCTCCGCGAGCGCCAGCGCCGTGCGGGCTGTACGAGCGTTCTCTTCCTGAAGTTGCACGGTGCGATATGCCGTTGTCAGCGTTAAGTGCGCCGCCGTGACATCGGCCGTTAGGCGGAGTTCCTGCTCGCGCACGCGATACTGGGCGTCGCGCCGCGCGGCCGTCGCCTGCTGGATCTGCTCCTCACGCTGGAAGCCGTTGAAGATCGGCAGAGACAGTGTCGCCTGCACGGTGATCGGATCGCGCGTCATGCTGAACGGGAACTGCGAGTTCGCGTCGCGGATGCGCGCCTCGAGATCGGGCGTGAACACCAGGCCTGAACACTGCTGACTGATGCCCGGAAGTCCTGCACCGCGTCGAATCGAGTCAGTCGTGAAGCAATCCTCACGATCGCTGGCGATCTGTGCTTGCGTCCCCAGGATGCGACCCTCGATATCGCGCGTTTTTTCAGTGAACCCACCAACACCAGTCCGTAACGAGAACGACGGCAAATAGCTCGAGCGTGCCTGGCCGACGTTAACGTCCGCGGAACGCTCACGAGACCGCAGCGCGTTCAACTGCGGATTCGCGCGCCTCGCCATATCCAGAAGGTCAGCGATTTGCAGTGTCGGCTCCGATACCGTGAATTGCGTCGTCAGCTGCACGTTAGGCGGCTGCGGTACACCCATCTGTTGGAAGAGGCGCAACTTGTCGATCTCTTCCTGATTGCGCGCTTGTAGAAGAGCCACCTGCTGCTGACCCACTGACACCTCAGCGCGACGCACATCCAACTGGTTGGCAGCGCCCACCGTCGCGCGCGCACGCGCGAGCTCCAGCTGCGCCTGCACGCCGACCAGCAATGTCTCCTGCATAACGGCGCGGCTTTGGGCCTGCAAGACATTGAGGTACTGCTGAATGACCGAGGCGCGAAGCGTCTGCTCTGAACTCGTGATTTCGGCTTCGGACGCGTTGAGCGCGGCCCGGTTGGCTCGCGGCGCCATCAAACTGGAGCCGCTGAAGTTCATCGTCAGGCTCAGATCCGTTGACGTGGAAAGCACGTCGGAGGCAGAACCAAACTGCTGGCCGGCGAAGAATTGCGGCCGTCCCTCGCGGAATCCGGAACTGAACGATGTCGAGACCTGCGGCAGCAACGCCCCGTACGAGCTGCGCAATGCCGCACCTGCGCGCGAGCGCGCCGTCAACGTTTGCTGATGCGTCGGGTTGTTCCGTGTGGCGAGGCGAACGGCTTCTTCGAGAGTGAGAACGGGTCCCTGCGCTGTCTGCGCGTCGAGGGATGCCGCGACAACGAGCATCGCGCTCGCAATGGCTTGGATTCGCATGATCGGTAAACGCTGGGGAAACGACCGGGCCCCGTACGACCGCCCGACGAGTGCAGTTTCATAACCTAACAAGACGCCGCCTCTGCTGTATCAGGGCGGGCCTGCTCGTCGATTCAGTTGACGGGCGTGAACGTCCCGTCAGACACCGCTCATGCGGGATCGCGTTTACGGACCCGCGGGAACCTCGTCGCGCGTCGCGACAATGCCGCGTGACGGAATCGCGACTTTCAGTACGCGTCCCTGGGCATCGACCCACACTTCTCGCGCAGGGCCGGCGCCTTGGACGACGATTTTCTCAGCGTCAGCCTGCGCCATGCCGAGTTCGATGCGCTCGCGGCCTGAGCGCGTGACGGTCACCGTCGACTGTGTTCCGCTCTGGGGCACGACGACAGCAGCCGATCCGGAGCTCTTTGCCACGAAGTAGTACTGATGAAAGACATCGTCATCGAGCACCATGGCCCCGACCGAGACCACGAACTCTTTCGCCGATTGCCCGCGGTCGCTGTGAACAATCGCGCTCACCCGATTGCGGTTGATGGTCCCGAACCACTTCTGGATGGGCCCGCCACGGACCGTAAGCTCGTACTGCGTGGACGCCCCCGCTGAGTTTGCAGTGAGGACGGGCTGTAGACGGACGCCCCGGTCACGGTATTCCACAGTCGCTTTTGCGAGGTACGATGGTCCGCCCGGCGCGGCCGTTTCTACAATGGAGAAATCTTCGCGACCGATGCGCTGGTTGTTCATGGTGATTGTAAAGCTCCCCTGGTCGATGGTGCGGACCTGGGCGTCGGCCAAATTGCCCGAGAGGAGCAGAGCCGTGGCGGCGAGCGGTCGTAGCATTGTTCCTAGTACCCCTCCGGGGAGTCCCCGTTCAGCTTCGCAAGTTTCACCCGCAGCGTCAATTAGCGGTATAATGCGCACCCACCGAGGCCACCCGAATGGTGGGCATCGGCTGGAAGTCTAGCTCCGCCGAAGGCTGTGTCCACGCTATCTAGAGACGCTCG
>JBFMFA010000311.1:0-4786 GCA_040753195.1 Gemmatimonadota bacterium
GCCATTCACACCTACCACGGCATTCCGCTCGTGGTCACCTATCATCCGGCCGCGCTTCTGCGCAATCCATCCTGGAAGCGGCCTACTTGGGAAGATGTCCAGCTCGCTCGTCGATTCCTCGATCGTAACGTCCCCGCTAAGCGCGGGACGTGAGTCTCTGCGCGATCGGCGTCCCCCGTATTCGGAGGACGCCGAACAAGCCGTGATCGCGGCGATGTTGATGGACGCCGACGCGATTATTCGCGCGACGGAGTTCGTCGACGATTCGATGTTCTATCGCGAGGCGCATCGGCGGATGTTCCGTTCGATGCTCGCGATCAATCAGCGCGGCGACGTGGTGGATCCGCTGACGTTGTCCAGCGAGTTGGAGATGCGCGGCGAACTGGAGGCCGTCGGCGGCAAAGACTACATCACGGTGCTGCTCGACGCCGTTCCCACGTCCGCCAATGTCGAGTATCACGCGAAGATCGTACGCGAGCGGGCGCTCGTTAGGCGCCTCGTCGAAGCCGCCACCGAGATCGTCACCGAGGCCTACGAGGGGAAGTCCGACGCCGGGACGATGCTGGATCACGCCGAGCAGAAGATCTTCCAGATCTCGCAGCAGCGCGGGCGCGAAGGCTTCCGTCGCATGAAAGAGCTGCTCTGGCCGGCGATGGAACGCATCGAAGAGCTGGCAACAGCCGGAGGATCGGCCGTCACCGGCGTTCCCAGCGGTTTTAACGATCTCGATCGACTGACGTTAGGTTTTCAGCCGTCGGAACTGATCATCATTGCCGCCCGTCCGTCGATGGGAAAGACGGCCTTCACGCTCAATATCGCGCAGCACGTCGCCATCGAGGCCAAGATTCCGGTCGCCATCTTCTCGCTCGAAATGGGACGCGAGTCCCTCGTCCAGCGCATGCTCGCCAGCGAGGGGTACATCGACGCGCAACGCATACGCAACGGCAAGCTCACCACCGACGATTTCACCAAGCTCACCCGAGCCGCCGGATTGTTAGGTTCCGCACCAATTTGGGTCGATGACACCGCCGGCATAACGACGCTGGAGATCCGTTCGCGCGCCCGCCGTCTCAAAACGGAAAACGACATCGGTCTCGTCATCATCGACTACCTGCAGCTGATTCAGGGCCCGGCCGATTCGGAGAACAGGCAACAGGAAATCAGCTACATCTCACGCTCGCTCAAAATCCTCGCTCGCGAACTGAAGATCCCCGTGGTGGCGCTGTCGCAGCTGTCGCGCGCGCCTGAGCAACGCACCGGCGAGAACAGGCGACCGCAATTATCCGATCTCCGTGAATCCGGCGCGATCGAGCAGGACGCGGACGTCGTGATGTTCCTCTTCCGTCCCGAGTACTACGAAGGAACGCAGGATGAACGCGGCGAGCTCAAACGACTGGGCGACGGAACGCCACTCGAGGGCCTCGCGGAAGTGATCGTCGGCAAGCAGCGCAACGGACCGACCGACACGGTGCGTTTGTACTTCCACAAACAGTACACGCGCTTCGACAACTACACGGCGCGCCAACCGCGATGAGCGGCGGGAAGTCCCGCAGCGTCTACCGCTGTTCAGCGTGCGGCGCCGAATTCGCGAAATGGGCCGGTAAGTGCGAGCAGTGCGACGAGTGGAATACCCTCGTTGAGGAGCTTACCGCCAAAGCGCCGACGAAAGGCCTCCACAAGCGTGTCAAGCCAAGCCACGACTCGGCGTTAGGTGCGCGCCTTCCTGTCACGGTGCTGCGCGATGTGCGCGGCGCGACGGAAAGCCGTCTCTCGACCCAGCTCGACGAACTGGACTTTGTGTTAGGCGGCGGCATCGTCCCTGGTTCGATGGTGCTCATCGGCGGTGAACCTGGCATCGGCAAGTCCACCTTGTTGCTGCAGATGGCCGCGCAGCTCGAGCGCGCAGGAAACACCGCCCTCTATGTCTCCGGCGAAGAATCGCCACTACAGATCCGCTTGCGCGCTGACCGGTTAGGCGACAGCGCGCAGGATGTCTCCGTCCTGGCCGAAACGGATCTCGAGTTGATCCTCGCCGCCGCATCGGCTCGGCGACCCGCCATACTCGTCGTCGATTCGATCCAAACCGTGTATACAGCCGACCTGGAAGGCGCACCAGGCAACGTCGGACAAGTGCGCGAATGTGCCGCGCGGCTCATGCGCTTCGCCAAAGCGAGCGGCACCGCTGTCGTGGTGATCGGGCACGTCACCAAAGGCGGTGGCATCGCCGGTCCGAAAACGCTCGAGCACATCGTCGATACGGTGCTGTACTTCGAAGGAGAAACCGGTGGAGCGGCTGGACATTTGGACCATCGCGTGCTGAGAGCGACGAAAAACCGCTTTGGCAGCGTGGACGAGATCGGCGTGTTCCATATGACCGAGCATGGTCTCCTCCCGGTCGAAAACCCATCGGAGCTGTTCATCGGCGATCGCCTAACGAGGGCATCGGGGAGCGCGCTCACGGTCGTCCTGGAAGGGACGCGGCCAATGCTGGTGGAACTGCAGGCGCTCGCCAGCAAGGCTGGCTTCGGTACGCCCCAACGCGTGACGGCCGGCTTCGATCAGCGCCGCCTGGCGCTCTTACTCGCCGTTCTGGAGCGCCGCGCCAAACTCGCGCTGAGCAACCTGGACGTTTTCGTCAACGTCGCGGGCGGTCTGCGCTTGGCCGAACCGGCCGGCGACCTCGCTCTGGCAGCCGCGCTCGCTTCCAGCGTCTACGATCGTGTGCTACCAGCCGACGTCGTTTGTATCGGCGAAATCGGCCTGGGTGGTGAAATTCGCAGCGTGTCCCAGACTGAGCGGCGCCTCGCGGAAGCGTCTTCGTTAGGCGTGCGCACGGCCTACGTCAGCGAACGTAGCGTACCCAAGCAGCGTCTGCCAGGGTTCACCACAGTCGGAGTGCGCTCGCTTGCGGATTGTTTCCAGCACATCTTCCCATGACTTCTGATGTCGGCGTCGTGATCGTCGCGGCCGGGCAGGGGAACCGCACCGGCGCAGCCGAGTTGAAGCAGTTCCGCTGGATTGCTGGCAAGCCGATGCTCTTGCACAGTATTCACGCGTTCGAAAAACGGCAGGACGTGGCTCAAATCGTCGCTGTCCTCCCCCGCGCCTTTGCCGGCGACCCGCCGCCCTGGATCTTTCAGTCGGATCTGGAACGCCTGATTGTCTCGACGGGAGGTGCCGAGCGTGGTGACTCCGTGTGGAGCGGAATCGAGGATCTGGAAGACGATGTCAAAATTGTCGTCGTACACGACGCCGCGCGTCCGCTGGTGACGGACGACACGATAGACCGCGTCATCGCATCGGCGCGGCAGGGGGTGAGTGCTGTGGCCGCTCTTCCCGTGCTCGACACGCTCAAGGAAATCGATGACGAACAGCGTGTGATACGGACCGTCGATCGCGATCGCTTCTGGCGCGTGCAGACGCCGCAGGCGTTTCCGCGTGAAGTCATCGAAGAGGCGTACCGCGTAGCGCTGCGCGACCGTCGTTATGCGACGGATGATGCGGCGCTCGTGGAGCACATTGGCCAGCCGGTCGTCGTCGTGCGCGGCGCTGAACGCGGGATGAAGGTGACCGAAGAGCGCGACTTCAAGATCCTGGAAGCGCTCGCCGCAGGCGAACCATGAGCGAGCCTCTGGTCGCCGTGCCCTTTTGGTCGGCGGCGGAGATCGAGGCCTCGCTCAACGGAACCATTGCGCACCTGCAAGGAGGCGGGGTGCTCGCCTATCCCACCGAAACGGTGTACGGCTTCGGCACCGCTGTCGATCACGACGCCGTGGAGCGTCTCGTGCAACTCAAAACCCGACCGGCCGCAAAGCCGTTCTTGCTGCTCATCGCTGGGAGCGAGATGCTCGCTCGGCTGAATCTGCACCTAACGAGCCAGGCCTCGCAGCTGGCAGCGCGCTACTGGCCGGGGCCCCTCACGCTCGTCCTTGCCGGTGGCGAGCGGCGTGTCCCGGAGCGATTGCGCGGTCCTGAGGGCGGGGTCGCCGTGCGCTGGACATCTCACCCAGCACTGCAGCGCCTCCTTCAGGCGTACGGAGACCCCATCACCAGCACGAGCGCGAACCGGCCGGGGCTACCGCCAGCCATGACAGCGGCGGAGATTGTCCAACAGTGGTCGGACGCAACCTCTCGAGGGCTGATGCGCGTGCTCGATGGGGGGCGATTGGAACCGTCCAGCCCATCAACGGTTGTAGACTGCACAGGACGACGCCCGCGCGTGATCCGGCCTGGCGCGATCAGCGCTGGCACGTTGCGCGAGAGTGTGCCGGAACTCGTGGGTGATGCCTAACGATGCGCATACTGTTTGTTTGTACGGGAAATACGTGCCGCAGCGCTCTCGCTGAGGCTGTCGCTCGTCGCGAAGCAATCGAGCGCGGCTTGCCCGACGTCGAAGTGGCGAGCGCCGGAATCAGCGCCTGGGATGGCGCCCCGGCCTCCGATGGCGCCCTGTTGGTGGCCATCGAGCGGCGACTGGACTTGGGGTCGCACCGCGCCCAGCAATTGACGCGGGACCTCGTCGAGCGAAGCGACGTCATTCTCGTCATGGGCCCGCACCATCACGAGCGCGTGGCGGCGTTAGGCGGAGAGCACAAAGTCTGGCTGCTCACCGCGTACGCGTCGCGCAGCGATACGGGGCAGGCAATCGCCGACCCCTTCGGGGGCGACCTGACGGCGTACCGCAGCACGCTCGCCGAGTTGGAGCGCGAAGTCCGCGCCGCGTTCGACCGGCTCGTCGCCGAGCGAGCGCCGGGGCCGGCCTAGAGCGGCCGCGTATCGCGTCCGT
>JBFMFA010000312.1:0-4745 GCA_040753195.1 Gemmatimonadota bacterium
CGCCGCTCACCGCGGAAGCGAGCGGCCGCCGCAACGCGGAGATGGGGCTCGCCATCGCGGTGGTACTCGTCATCGCGCTGTTGATCATTCCGCTCCCTGCGCTGTTGCTCGATCTCCTCCTGGTCACGAGCATCGGTTTGTCGCTCGTGGTGCTGCTCACGACGATGCAGACGCGGGATTCGCTCGAGTTCTCCTCGTTCCCTGCTCTGCTTCTTCTCCTCACGCTGTTCCGCCTCGCGCTCAACGTCGCCAGCACGCGCCTCATCCTCGGCGAAGGACACGCGGGCCAGGTGATTCAGGCATTCGGAAAGTTCGTCATCGGCGGCAACTTCGCCGTCGGTCTCGTGCTCTTCCTGATTCTGATCGGCATCAACTTCATCGTCATAACGAAAGGTGCCGGTCGCGTCGCTGAAGTTGCCGCGCGCTTCACGTTGGACGCGATGCCGGGAAAACAGATGGCGATCGACGCCGATCTCTCGGCCGGCATCATCGACGAGGGGGAAGCACGCCGTCGCCGCGAGGAAATCGCTCGTCAGGCAGATTTCTACGGCGCCATGGACGGTGCTTCGAAGTTCGTGAAGGGGGACGCGATTGCAGCGTTGCTCATCACGTTCATCAACATCATCGGCGGCATGTTCGTCGGCATCGTGCAGCGCGGCCTTGGCGTCGCGCAGGCCGCCGAGCAGTACACGGTCCTAA
Organism: Gemmatimonadota bacterium; assembly: GCA_040753195.1. Taxonomy (GTDB): domain Bacteria; phylum Gemmatimonadota; class Gemmatimonadetes; order Gemmatimonadales; family Gemmatimonadaceae; genus DASYRX01. Next base: position 700 of record JBFMFA010000312.1, read on the forward strand.
CGGTTGGTGAAGGACTCGTTGCACAGATACCGGCACTCATCGTCTCGACGGCAGCCGGTATCATGGTGACGCGCGCGTCGGGTCATACGCGCATGGGTGTGCAGGTCGCGTCACAGCTCGCTGCTTATCCCAAAGCGTTATGGGTCTCCGCGTCTGTGCTCGGCGCATTCGCGTTGGTTCCCGGCCTTCCGAAGATTCCTTTCCTTGCGATGGCGATCGTGCTCGCTGTGCTAGCGCGTTCGGCAGATGCAGCTGCCGCGCGTCGTGCCGAAGCACAAGCGGTAGCCGATGCAGTGCCTGTTGAAGCTGAGCGTCCGCCTGATCCGATGCGCGATCTTCTGCAGCTCGATCCCGTCGAGCTGGAAGTTGGTTATGCGCTGATTCCGCTCGTGGACGAAAAACAGGGCGGCGACTTGCTGGAGCGCATCCAGTTACTGCGCAAACAAGCAGCGCTGGAAGTTGGCATCCTCGTACCGCCGGTGCGTGTGCGGGATGACATCCGGCTGCCCGCCAACGAATACGTGATCAAACTGCGCGGCAGCGAAGTCGCGCGTGCGGAAGTGATGCCCCGGTTCCAGCTGGCGCTGGACACGGGCAGCGTGGCACACCCGATCGAGGGCATTGAGACCACGGACCCGGCGTTTGGCCTGAGCGCGCGCTGGATCGCGGGGCCGCGCCGCGTCGAGGCGGAGTCGTTAGGCTACGTGGTCGTCGAGCCGACGACAGTCATCGCCACGCACCTGATGGAGTCGTTGAAGACGAATGCCGCGGAGTTGCTGGGCCGGCAGGAAGTTCAGGAGATGGTCGATGCGCTCAAGCGTTCGCATCCGGCGCTCGTCGACGAGCTGGTGCCGGCCAAGGTCCCGCTCGGTCTCCTGCACCGCGTGCTCCAGCGGCTCCTGCGCGAGCGTGTGCCGATCCGGGATCTGGTCACGATCATGGAGGCGTTAGGCGACGCCGTAGATTCGTCGAAGGATCCGGAGATTCTGACAGAACACGTGCGCCGCTCGCTCGCCAACGTGATCGCGCGCATGTACGCCGACGAAAGTGGCGCCATTCGCGGCATCACAGTCGGACCGCGTCTGGAGGCCTCGCTGCTCGGCCTCTTCAGCCCACGCAGCCCGGGCGCGTCGTCGGCACAGCCGCTTGGCGCCGATCAGCTCGCCGAATTGTTGCGAGACCTCAATACGATGGCGACGACTAACGCCTCCGACGGACGCCTGCCACCGCTCATCACGAGTCCGAGCTTGCGCGTCGGCATCCGCCGGCTCGTCGAACCCATCTTCGGACAGCTGCCCGTGGTATCGCTGGCGGAGCTTCCCGCGACCACCACGCTGCACGCCGTCGCTACCTGGGAGATGAAGCATGCTATTTGACACGTTCTTTGCGAACGACTTGCGGTCGGCCTTCGAGGATGCACGTGCCGCGTTAGGCGACGACGTATTCGTCGTGCGCAGCGACGTACGTCGCAGCAACGGCCGCATGCGCGTCGAAGTCGTGGCCGCGCGCGGAGACGCGCTGGCGCAGTTGCGGACACGCGTCGCGCCGCCCAATCCACTCGTGCCAGGCACCGAGGCGCGTTCACGTCGCGGACCGTTTGTCATGGCGCTGGTGGGCCCAACCGGCGCAGGCAAGACGACAACGGCCGTGAAACTCGCCCTCAATGCCGCCGGTTTTGGCGCGCAACGCGTCGGTCTGCTCTCCTTCGATACGTACCGTGTCGGCGCGCTGGAACAGATGCAACAGTTCGCCGATGTCGGGTCACTGGAACTCGAAGTCGCCTACGAAGTGAATGAAGTCTCGGCGGCATTGCGCCGTCTGTCGCGCAACGACGTCGTCATCGTCGACACGCCGGGACGCAGCCCGCGCGAGCACGAGAGCAATGCGCATTGGCGCGCTATGCTGCGCGCGGCAGCGCCTGACGAGGTGCATATCGTGCTGCCCGCGACGGTCCGCACCGACTTCGCGCCGCGGATCCCGCTCGCGTTCGGCGACTGCCGGCCAACACATCTCCTCGTCACCAAGGTCGACGAGTGCGACAACTCGAGCGCGTTGCTTGAGCTGAGCGCGCAGATCGAGTTGCCAATGCGCTGGATCGCCGACGGCCAGCGCGTCCCCGACGACATGGGGATGGCGCGGGATCGCGTCCATAGCGCGTTAGGTGCCGGCGCTGACCACCGGATTGGATCATGAAAGCACCGGAGCAGCTCGAATCATTGCGGCAGTGGGCCGCCGAGCGGCGCACGGAGGCGCGCGCGGCAGATGGCGGCCGCGTGTTGGCAGTGGGCAGCGCCGCCGGCGGCTCGGGCACGTCCACAGTCGCCGCACTCCTGGCCGCAACGACGGCGCAAGCCGGTGCGCGTGTCCTGTTGATCGACGCCTCGGATCGCTTCGGCGGTCTGGATCCATTGTTAGGCGCGGACATCGCCGGACTGCAGGTAGCGTCGCTCGCACCATCAACGCCTGCCCATTCGCTCAGCCCGTCGGAGCGCCGATTGGCGCTGCGTCGGATCCTGGGCGACGCGACGTTCGATCTCGCCGTCATCGATGCAGGCGCCACGGCCGCGTCGCTGACCAGCGTGGCCACCGACGGCGCGCACCTCTTTCTCGCGGTGATGCGTGCGGAGCGCATTTCCGTCACGGCGACGTACGCGCTCGTCAAGTTGCTATCGTCGCGCGCGCCAACGCTGCCGATCGCGCTGCTCGTCAATCACGCGGACGCGTGGACCGGCCAGGCGGCCGCGACGGCCGTGCGCACGGCCGCCGAGCGCTTTCTGAATCGCTCGTTAGGTGCCGTTGGCGCGGTGCCGGACGATGCGCACCTGGCGCAGGCCGTCGCTGCCGGCTTCGGGCTCTCCGAGGTCGCATCCGGCTCCTCAGCCGGTCATGCGCTGCGCGACATCGCCAATCTGGTCTGCACCGCCGAACGTCCCTTCGCAAGTGACCTCCCTGCACCCGTCGAGAACACGCATGCATCCCGATGACTTGTGGAGCGCATACCGACGCGGCGATCTGGCTGCCCGAGAAGCGCTACTCGCGCAGCATTTGAGTCTGGTTCATCACGTGGCGCGCCAACTGACCCGATCGCTCGCTGTACCGGCCGACTTCGATGAGCTGGTGAGCTGCGGTACGCTTGGCCTGATGAATGCGCTCAGCGCATTCGATGCGACGCGCGGGCTCGCCTTCAGCACGTTTGCCGTACCGCGCATTCGCGGCGCCATGCTCGACGAGCTGCGCCGGCAGGACCACGTGCCGCGTTCGGTCCGCCGCAAAACGCGTGACCTCGCCATGGCACGCGAGAACCTAACGCGAATCTTCGGGCGACCCGCCACGAACGCAGAGCTGGCCGAACACCTCGGCATCGACGAGCCAACGCTGCGTCGCTGGCAAGTGGAATCCGAAGGTGCGATGCATCTCTCGCTGGATTACGCGCGCGACGATGAAAACGGCGAATCGCATTTCGCGGAAGAAGCGCTTGCTTCGGACGACGACACGTCACCCGAAGCACTGCTCAACCGCGAGCAGGAACGCGCTCTGCTCGCGCGCGCGCTCACGTCGCTGAAGGAACAAGAACGCGTTGTTCTCACGTTGTACTACTTCGAGGACCTGAAGCTGCAGCAGATCGCGCAGGTTCTGGAGCTGACCGAGTCGCGCATCTCGCAAATCCGCACGAAGGCACTCGAAAAGCTGCGTGCGGCGCTGACCCCCCAAACACCGCAGGTGAATCATCGATGAATGCGATCGTTTCTCAGGCAAGAACGGCCTGGCAAGTAGCGCAGGCTGAGCCAGCGCTTCTCGTCTTTGGAGCGCTGATCGGTGTCGCGGTTCTGTTGGTGCTCGTACTCCTGTCACTACCGGCGAAGAAAGCGGGGGCGGCGAAAGAGGCCCATCCGCGGCCACGCCTCGTTCACGATCTCGCGCGAAGCGGCAAGTCGACTGTGGAAATCGCACGGCGCACGGGACTCGCGCGCGACGCGGTAGCGCTCGCCGTCGCTGTATCAGCGGACGCGAAGCGGCAGAGTCGGCCGCGATCGGCACGAACTGCC
>JBFMFA010000313.1:0-4742 GCA_040753195.1 Gemmatimonadota bacterium
CGAACACGCTGCACAGAGGGGCAGCGCCGCAAGCAGAAATCGGTGATGCATTGATGACCCTTCCTCGATAGATGGTGGAGAGCTGGCTGCCTCCCCGTCTTCCTCCCGGATGCCGTGCGCGGTCGTTGCCGGCAAAACCGGGCTCGCTATCTTCAGCGTTTGCGTTCGGTGGCCGTCGGGTGTCGTCGGCCGCGGGGGTGCAGTCATGGCGCTTGACGCGCACGATCAGCCGAAAAGCGGCAAGGGCCTCGTCGAAGAGCACGCGAAGACCGTCACGCAGCTGCTGGCGCGCGCTCGCGATGGCAGCGACGCGGCGATGGAGCAGCTCATCCCGCTCGTCTACGATGAGCTGCGTGCTATCGCGCACCGACAGCTTCGCGCAGAGCGCGCGGCGCACACACTGAACACGACGGCGTTGGTCCACGAGGCGTACCTGCGGCTCGTCGATCAGCAGCACGTCGACTGGCAGGACCGCGCGCACTTCTTTGCCGTGGGCGCGCGCGTCATGCGGCGCGTGCTCGTGGACTATGCGAGGCGCCGCGCGGCTAAGAAGCGCGACGGAGTCCGCAAAGCCGTGTCGCTCGAAGAGGCGTTGCTCGTTGTGGACGATCAGGCAGACATGCTGCTCGATCTGGACGAGGCGCTGACCCGCCTCGCCGCGCAGGACGAGCGCATGGCGCGCGTGGTGGAGCTGCGTTTCTTCGCCGGACTCACGGAAGATGAAGCCGCCGAAGTACTTGGCGTGTCACCGCGTACGGTGCGCTACGACTGGATCAAGGCGAAGGGCTGGCTGTACCGCGAGCTGGCGGACACCTCCTCCGCCTAACGAGGACCTTTGCCGGATCCACCGAAAAAGGGCGCGTTAAGCGATATGAGGCAACTGCCGACCAAACGCTGGGCCGAAGTCGAACGGGTGCTGGACGCTGCGCTGCAGCTCCCGAGCGACGAAGTCCCCGCCTATCTCGAGCGCGAGTGCGGCGAAGACGCCGACTTGCGCCGCGAGGTCGAACAGCTGCTGCAGTCGTGCGCGAAAGCGTCGGGATTCCTGGAGGAACTGCCGGGGCATCTCGCGGCCGAACTGCTGGCGGAACGCTCGGCGCCGACTGGAAGGCGCATCGGGCCATACGTCGTCAGCGGTGAGATTGGGCGCGGCGGCATGGGCGTCGTCTACCTTGCTGAGCGCAACGACGGTCAGTTCAAGCAACGGGTGGCGCTCAAGGTCCTTCCGCACGGACTCGAGTCCGACCACGCGATCCGTCGCTTCCTCGAGGAACGGCAGATACTCGCCTCGCTGGTGCATCCAGGGATTGCACGTTTGCTGGACGGGGGCGTGACGGATGACGAGCTGCCGTATTTCGCGATGGAGTACGTAGACGGGACGTCGATCGACAAGTACTGCGACAAGCGGCAGCTGAGCATCGAGGAGCGGCTGCGCCTTTTTGCCGAAGTGTGCGACGCCGTTCAATACGCCCACCAGAATCTGGTCGTCCACCGGGATCTCAAGCCGTCGAACATCTTCGTCACCGAAGACGGCTCGGTGAGACTGCTGGACTTCGGCATCGCCAAGCTGGTCTCGAGCGACGTGCCTAACGAAGCAGCAGAAGCGCAGGACATAACGGGGACAGCGGGGCGCTGGCTCACGCCGCGTTATGCGAGTCCGGAGCAGATGTGTGGCAAGCCGATCACCACGGTCTCCGATGTCTACACGCTCGGGGTGCTGCTGTACGAGCTGTTGACCGGGCATTCGCCGTATCACCTTGCGGCGCTCACGCCGGCCGAACTTTCGCGCGCCGTGTGCGAACAGGAAGCACCGCGACCGAGCGTGGCGGTCCTGCGGCACTTCACCATCACGCGGAGCGATGGATCGACCGTCGATATCGCCCCGGAGGACGCGGCACGCGCTCGCGGGCTGCGGCCGGACCGTCTGGCGCGTCGCCTACAGGGCGATCTCGACACGATCGTCCTGACCGCGATGCGAAAAGACACAGCGCGTCGTTATGCATCGGCCGGAGTTTTAGCGGACGATGTACGCCGTCACCTCGCGGGGCGGCCCGTCCGAGCGCGGCCGGATACTCTCACGTACCGGGCATCACGCTTCGTTCGGCGGCACCGCGTCGCCGTTTCCGTTGGCGGAGCGCTGGTGCTCTCTCTGATCATTGGAGGCGCGGGCATCGCGTGGCAGGGGACGATCGCGCAGCGCGAACGTGAATACGCACAGCGACAGGCTGCAACGGCGGCACGGGCGTCAGCGCTACTCGTGGAGATGTTTCGCCTGTCCGACCCTGATGTATCGAAGGGAGAGACGATCACGGCGCGTGAGATCCTCACGCGCGTGACGCGGCGTGTGGAGACGGATTTTGCCCGGGATCCGGACCTGCAGGCGCTGATGCTGCTGGAGACCGGGCGGATCTACCAGAACCTCACGCTGCTGGACGACGCAGAGCGGCTCGTTAGGCAGGGCGTAGCCTTGCGCCGCGGAGACGGCCCCTCCCTCGACCTTGCCGCCGGGTTGCACCAGCTCGGCGAGATCGAAGCCTCGCGAGCGCGCTTCGCTGAAGCCGAGTCTCACTTTCGTGAGGCGTTTGAAATGCGCCGCGCGTTGCATCGAGAGCCTCACGATGACATCACGGCCAGCGCACGCGGATTGGCGGACGTGCTGCACAACCAGCGCAAGCACGACGGGGCCGAGCCGCTGTACCATGAGGTGATCGCAGCCGAGCGACGCCTGCACGGGCCCGACAGTCCGCACGTCGCTTCGGCGCTTTATGCACTCGCAGTCAACAATCACGATCGCGGGAAGTTCGGCGACGCCGAGCCGCTCTTTCGTGCAGCCGTCACGATTTATCGTCGCATTCCGGGCACAAACGACCCCGTCGCCGCCAGCGCGCGCTTTAACCTCGCGAATGTGCTCCTGTTCACGCAGCGTTATGCGGAAGCAGAACCGCTCTTTCGTGAGGCGCTTCAACTTCGCCGTCAGATGTATCCGCCAGGACATCGCGCGACAATCGAAGCGTTGGCCGGGCTTGGTTCGTTCCTGCATAACACGTCGCAGTTCAAGGACGCCGAGGCGGTAATTCGTGAGGGGCTCGAGACAGGGTCGGCGACGCTCGGCGCGGACCATCCGGACATTCTCCAACTGAAGCAAATTCTCGGCGCCGTGCAGAGCGAGCTGGCTCGTTATGCAGACGCCGATCGGTGGCTCAGCGATGTGCTGCAGCATTGGCGCAAACGCGACGAGCCGAATAACTCGCTTGCCTTCACGATACACATCATCCGGGGCGAGAGCCGACTTCTGGGCGGACGCCTGGACGCCGCGCAGGCTGACTTTCGGGAGGCTCTGGTGTCGGCGCGGCGCGTCTTTGGATCGACGCATCCCTTGGTGGCGTTAGGCATGCGCGGTATGGCCCGCGTTGAGATGGAGCGGGGCCAGATGGACGAAGCGATCGGCGGACTCCGGCGCGCGGTTGCGAGCTTTGGGCCCGCAATGCGGCCGAACCATCATTACGTGCTCGGCACGAAACGTCTGCTGGCAGAAGCGCTGACGCTGCGCGGTCGCTACGCGGAGGCCGACTCGCTGCTGACCGACGTGCTGGCGCTGCAGCGGAAGACCATGGTGCCGGGACATGTTGAGATCGGGCGCGTGTTGCAGGCACACGGCGAGGTTAAGCGGCTCATGGGCGATCCGCGCGGTGCCGAGCAACTATTGAGAGAAGCGCTGATGGTCCGCACAGCGGCGCTCGGTACTGAGCACTGGAGCGTGGCGGAGACCGAAAGCTCGCTGGGTGCCGCGTTGGCGGCGCAGCAGCGGCATGACGAGGCGCGGCCCCTCCTTGCCAGCGCGTACGAGCGTCTATTGGCTCAGCGTGGCTCCGGCGACCGCCGCACTCGTGAGGCGTTCGCGCGCTTCAAAGGCTGACTTGCTCTCGGCGGATTGACGCCTAACGAGCAGATCTGGTGACGCGGAACGGCAGGCTGGCGGCTCGCACGACGCCTGGAGCCGAATCGGAACTCTGCGGCCGCAACTGGAGCACGATGCGATAGGTTCCTTCAACGAGATCGGCTGGCAGCGCAGTCTGCGCGGTTTGAGTTTGCTGAGGCATCAGCAGTCGCAGCTCCATGGTGCACATGCGATCGGGCTCCGGATGCGGCACCCAAACGCCGCCGTTGTCACGCTCCACCGATCGGTCGCTGCACGGGTTGTAGCCGAGCGTATCGGTGCGCTGGCTACCGATTGTCATGACCACAGCCCCGCTCGGCGTGTAGTCCGTTTTGTCGAGGGTCAGAGTCACGCCAGCCGTGTCAGCCTGCTGTCTAACGGTCGAGTCGCCCGCTGCAGCACTGGTGGGTATGGTGGTATCCGCTGTTCTTCTATTGCTGTCTGCGCTATATCCGCAACCGAGCGCGACCATCGACAGCATCAGCTTGCACGTAGTCTTCATCAATCGGCTCCAGTCACCCAGATCTGGCGCAAAGACTGCGCCAGATCACGAAGCCTAACGAAACACGCGAACAACTGATGGCAGAGAACCACGTTCAAGCGACGCGAACGCAACGCAACCCTCTCAATCCGCTTCGCTTGCGAGCGAAGTCGTAGGGTATAGCGCATTAGAGGAATCTTCGGCGCAGGGCAGGCCGTACGTCGTGTTCATGACAAGCCGAGTCGCTGGTGCGGGAATTACCCGCGGATGGTGGTTGTTGCAGGTAGCTGGACTGACACTCGTACCAGCCGGGCTCATTTTCGT
>JBFMFA010000314.1:0-4739 GCA_040753195.1 Gemmatimonadota bacterium
CGCCGCGGGCTCGGTTTGCAGGGCGACCGATGGCGGACCGTTCAGGACCGTCAGCATCGCCGCGGTCGAAAACAAAATGAGCGCGACGTGCGCGGTCAGGATGACTTTAGACAGGCGGCGGATCATGCCTAACGACGGAAGGTCCGTGCCGGTGGCTCAGACGCACGGCGAGTTTCCAGGAGTAGAACGGCTAGAGCGTCGCCGGCGCTGAGACGACAGCGTCGGGAGAAGCCCAGGTCCCTAACACGATGCGCGCCTGTTCCCAGCGCGAAACCCGCGCGCGCACCGAAAACGTATCGAAGTTGTTGCGCTCGATGGCTTCGAGAATGGCGCCGTAGCCAACCGCGCAGATCCACGTGCAGCGCCGCGCATCGGGAGCCAGCAGCGCAATCCCGCGCGCTCCTTCGCGGTACAACTCCCGCGCCCGAGCGATCTCGAACCTAACGAAGCGCTGCCAGCGCGTGCTTCCGGGGTCGACCGTCGCGCCGAGTACCTCATCGCGCGAGAGGCCGAAGCGCTGCAGGTCCTCAGACGGCAGATAGCAGCGTCCGCGTCGCGCATCTTCACCGACGTCGCGCAGAATGTTGGTGAGCTGCATCGCCAGGCCTAACGTGCGCGCAAAACGGATCGCCCCGGAGGCGTGCTTGGCCTGGGCAACGCCGAAGACGTGGACCAGCATTTCGCCGACGCTGCTGGCGACGCCCTCCGAATACTCGCGCACCTCATCCCAGGTCGCATACGTCGTCGGCGTTAGGTCGCGCGCGATCCCATCGAGCAACTCGCTGAGCACCCCACGGGGGACCCCGAATTCAGTGACGGTCCACGTCAGCTCGCGGAACGCGGCGTCGTCGCCTGCTCCTTCCAGCGCCGCTACGAGACGTTCGCGATAGCGACTGAGCTCCGCCTGCGCGAGTTGAGGTGTGCGATCCGCGTCGATGCGGTCGACGATGTCATCGGCGCGGCGGCAGAACGTATAGAGGGCGAAGACTCCGCGCTGCTTGTGTGCCGGCAGGAAGGTGCTCGCGAAGGCGAACGTGCGAGCGTGCTGGCGGGTGAGTTCCGCGCAGAAGCGCGCATCGGCTGAGGGGGAGTACATCAACTAGCGCGAGGCGGTCGGAACGGGGAGGAGAACGAACATGTGGCGGACACCTATGACCTAAGAGCTAAAGACTATGACCTCAGACTGTAAGTAGCCTACGACGGTAGATGGCCCTGCGATTTGTCCGAATCACCCCTTTGTTATTGACACCCTCCTATGCCACCCGAATATTGGCGGCGCTGCCGACCTTCCCCCGGCTGGCGGCGAGTTCGGAAATCGACACCCCTCCCCTCACCCCTCGTCGATTGCCGCTTTGCTGTGTTTTGGGCAGTTCCCGCATGCACGCTAGTCGCGTGGGTTTGACCGCGCCCGCGAGCGTGATGTTGGCTGTCGTGCCTTGCCAGACCGCCGAGCTTCCCCGCTCGGTTTGCTGGGATAGTTGTCCTCAAATGCACCCCTTCAAATGGAGGACCGGATGGTGAGTCATGTTCGCTGGAAGTCGACTCTCCTCGCCGCCGCCGTGGTAGCGGCGTTGGTACCAGCCAGCGCGATGGCGCAGGCTGCGACAGGTACCGTCGAGGGTAGAGTCTCAGAGCAAGGGTCGGGGCGACCGCTCGCGGGAGCGCAGGTCTTCGTCGCTGGCACAACTGTAGGCACAGTAAGCGCTGCGAACGGGACCTTCCGCATAGTGGGTGTCCCGGCACGCACGGTCGAAGTCCGCGCGAGACTCATCGGCTTTGCGCCGATGAATCGGCAGGCGACCGTCGCCGCCGGACAGACCGCAACGGTGAACTTCGAAATGGCCGTGTCGGCCCTGCAGCTCGAGCAGGTCGTCGTCACGGGCAGCGGGCAGGCCGTCGAGGTCAAGAAGCTCGGCAACACCGTGGCGACCGTTCAGGCGCCGCAGTTTACGCCGATCGCGTCTCCCTCGGAGCTTTTGCAGGGGCGCGAGCCCGGGTTGGTAGGACTTCCGTCCTCGGGTCTAACGGGTGAAGGCGCGCGCATCCGCATCCGCGGTAACGCATCCCTCTCCATGTCGAACGAACCAATCGTATTCGTGGACGGAATACGAATTAACTCGCGTGGCGACTTCGGCAACAATGTGGGTGCTGGTGGCGGCGGTACTCCATCTCGCCTCGACGACATTGATCCTAACTCGATCGAGCGTGTCGAGGTGCTCAAAGGCGCAGCTGCTGCTACGCTTTACGGCACTGAAGCGTCGAACGGGGTCATTCAGATCTTCACGAAGAAGGGTCAATCCGGCGCGCCGCGCTGGAACTTCCAGATCGAGCAGGCAGCTCTGAACTACGAGGAAGACAGGGTGAAGGCGGCCTATGGCTTCGCCGGAAACTCGAACAGCTGCACAGGCGCGAATCTGAGCGGGGGGCTCTGCACAGCAGCGGGCGCGCAGGCGCATGCGTCCCGGCTTTCGACGTTCTACGGCCGCACCGTCCAGCCGTACGAGATCATCAGCTCCGACTGGCCAACTCGCATGATGGGTACGGGCTACGGCACGACCGCGTCCGGTACCGTAGACGGGGGGACCGACCGTTACACCTACTTCGTCTCCGGCCGCTACGCAAATGAAAACGGCCCCATGCAGGGCGAAGACATCGGGCCATCTCGCGACGTCGCCCGCCGGATTTCAGGCACTCTGAACACAGGCCTCGTCGCCACGAACCAGCTGCGCTTGAACTTCCGCGCAGGATTCACGGATGCGCACCAAGAGACACCGAATAACAACAACAACATCTATGCAGTAACCGCACTGTCGATGTTCGGTAAGCCTGAGCTGGCGAACTGCAACGCATCGAGCGTTGCGGGCCCGGGACGATGCACCGGACCTGGCAACACCGCCGGTAACGCCGCATTCATGACAGTCAACGAGGCGCTGCAAGGTATCACCGCGCAGGACGCGGGACGTTTTACGGGCGTGTTTGAAGCCCAGTACACACCATGGAGCAACCTCAACTTCTCCGGAACGTTCGGTATCGATGCCACCGACCAGCGGGACTACGAGTTCCGCGAGTTCGGCCACAACGTCGACCAGTTCACGGGCCTCAACACGAACGGAGAACGTGGCTACGACGCCGTAAGAAACCGGCAATACACGGTCGACGTGAAAACCGCGTGGAACTGGCAGCCGCTTTCGGTGCTTACGTCGGATTTCGTCGCAGGTCTGCAGGGTTTCGTCGAGCGGATTAGCGACGTCGGTGGTTCAAACTCGAACTTCCCGGGGCCGGGTTTGGAAGTTCTCGGCGCAGGCTCCGCTCCATCGATCAACGAGACGTTTCTGTCAACGGTTAACGGTGGCTTCTTTGCACAGGACCAGTTCGGCTTCAGGAATTGGATCTTCGCCACGTTAGGCGCGCGTTACGACTACAGTTCGGCGTTCGGTGAAAATGCCGGCGGCGTGTTGTATCCGAAGGCATCCATCTCGGTGATCCCTTCTGATCTGTCCGTCTGGGGCTCGCCAATGGGTATCAACACCTTCCGAGTCAGAGCTGCAATCGGCAAATCCGGTCGGCAGCCCGGCGCTTTCGACAAGTTCACAACGTATCAGCCGATAGCTACGCCGATCGGTTCAGGGCTCGTCCCGGCCAATCTGGGTAACCCAGACCTCAAGCCTGAAATATCTACCGAGATAGAGGGTGGCTTCGAAGTGGGCGTTTGGGACAACCGCCTTGGGCTGGACTTCACGTACTGGGACCGAACTGTCAACGACGTACTGGTCTCCAAGCAGTTCGCGCTTTCCGGTGGCTTCCAGAATCGGCAACTAGCGAACATTGGTAAACTCGAAGCGAGCGGCTATGACGTCTCACTCAAGGCGTTCGTACTGAACACACCTCGTTTCTCAGTCGACCTGTTTGCGAACACCGCCTACATCAAGCAAGAAGTCGCGAGTCTTGGCGGTGCACCTCCTCTGAAGGTTGGTGGTTCGTATCCGCGCTATCGCAACTTCATTATCGAAGGCATGCCTCCGGGCGCATTGCTTGGTGCGAAGCTGGTTCAGTCCTGTTCGCTACGCCCTTCAGGGGCAACGTACACGTGCCTCAACTCGGGTGAACTTCCCTACGACACGAACGCCGATGGCAAGCCGGACACAGAGGCCCAGCTGCGTGCGTACCTATCGCAGCCGCGCACGCTGAATGCACTCAATCCCATGATGGTGGACGAGGATGGCGACCGCGACTTCCTCGATCACTTTGACGGCAAGCCGTTTCCGGATTTCCAGGGCGCTTACGGCGCCAACCTCACCCTGTTCCGCAACTGGAAAGTCACGGGGCTGTTTGAGTATCGCATGGGCGACTACACGGTCACTAACCTGACGGATGCCTTCCGCAATGCGAACCCGCTGATCGGTCGCAATACTCGCATCGCGGCCGAAACCGAAATGGCCGTCGAGAACCCCTCTTCCACGGTGGACCAGCGCCTCGCCGCAGCGGTGGCATGGACCAAGCTCAAAGCGCTGTCGCCATACGACGGATTGAATCAGGGCGAAAACGGTGCGTTCACGCGTCTGCGTGAATTGAGCCTAACGTACACAGCGCCAGCCGACATGGCGGCGCGGCTCGGAGTCAAAAACCTGGCCGTGACAGCGAGCGGACGGAATCTTTTCTTGTGGACATCGTATAGCGGCACTGATCCAGAAGTAAACGCGCTAGGTCGTACCTCCACCGGTGGGCGCGACAACAACTTC
>JBFMFA010000315.1:0-4714 GCA_040753195.1 Gemmatimonadota bacterium
TTCGTTAGGCGACGCCGAATGCCGCGCACGTAGCGGCCGGCGCAGACGGCGTCCTCCAGCGCGAACTTGCGGTCGCGTCCGGCGCAGACGATGGCCACATCGGCGCCCCCGCGCGCCGCCGTGCGCCGCATCGCCAGCACCGCGGGATAGTTCACAAACGCGCCGACGAATACGTCGCGCGCTCCCTGCATGCTCAGGAGCGTGCGCGTTCCGTTCGTCGTGGCGAAGAAGATCGTCTTGCCATCGACGGCACTCGGCACAAACTCCGCAGGCGAATTCCCAAGGTCGAACCCGGGGATCGGGAGGCTGCGCATCTCCCCAGCTAGTCGGACGTCGGACCGCTCAAAGGCTTTCGAGAGAGTGATCGCTTCGTCAGCCGATTCGCAGGGGACGATCGCACGGGCGCCATTGGCGAGTGCGACGGCGATCGTCGTCGATGCGCGAAGGACATCGATGACCACCACTACGCGGCCCTGCGTTTCAGCGGGCGAGACCTCCGCGCCGCCGAAGTACACATCCAAACGCACCTATGCCTGCTCCTTGAACAGACTGGTCTCCCGCTCCAAAAACTTCGTGTCGACATCACCGGCCCGAAACCGCGCGTTTTGCATCACGCGAGACAAGAATGGCGCGGTCGTCGTGACTCCTTCGATGATAAAACTCTCCAGCGACATCTGCATTCGCCCGATGGCTTCTTCTCGCGTACGGCCCTGACAAATGAGCTTGGCCAAGAGCGAATCGTAATACGGCGGCACGGTGTAGCCGGCGTAGACATGCGTGTCGAGCCTAACGCCTGGCCCGCCCGGCGGATGAAACGTTTCGATGCGCCCTGGGCACGGTTGGAAGTTACGCGAGGGGTCTTCCGCGTTGATGCGGCACTCGATCACATGGCCGCGCAGCATCGGGAGCGCGTCCACCGACAACTTCTGCCCTTGAGCGACTCTGATCTGCTCCTTCACCAGATCAATGCCAGTCAGCATCTCCGTGACGGGATGCTCGACCTGAATGCGCGTGTTCATTTCCATGAAGAAGTACGAGCCGTCCGCATCGAGCAGCATTTCGATCGTTCCCGCACCGACGTAGTCGATCGCCTTGGCGCCTTTCACCGCCGCGTCGCCCATCTTCGCGCGCAGTTCCGGAGTGACCGCGGGACTCGGCGCTTCTTCGACCAGCTTTTGATGGCGTCGCTGAATCGAGCAGTCGCGCTCGCCGAGATGGATGACTTTGCCGTGCTGGTCGCCGAGGATCTGGAATTCGATGTGCCGCGGCCGCGTTAGGTACTTCTCGACGTAGACGTCGCCGTTACCGAACGCGGACAGCGCCTCTGATCGAGCCATCTGAAACGCGCGCAGGAACTCGTCGGGGTCGTTCGAGACACGCATCCCTTTTCCGCCGCCCCCGGCTGCCGCCTTGATGATGACCGGGAATCCGATGTCGCGCGCGAAATTCAGCGCCTCGTCCGCGTCTTCGATAGGTCCGGGCGTTCCGGGGACAATAGGTACACCGACATCCGCCATCGCCTTTCGCGCGGCGGCTTTGTCGCCCATCACGCGAATCTGCTGTGCAGTCGGGCCGATGAACGTGATGTTCGACGCCGCGCACGTCTCAGCGAACTCCGCGTTTTCGGCGAGAAAGCCGTACCCCGGGTGGATCGCATCGGCGCCGGTGATTTCTGCGGCAGCGATGATCCGCGGAATGCGCAAATACGACTCACGCGCCGGTGCGGGGCCGATGCAGACGTCGTCGTCGGCGAAGCGCACATGCAACGATTCGCGGTCCGCCTCGGAATACACGGCGACGGTCTCGAGACCGAGTTCTCGGCAAGCGCGGATGACGCGCAAAGCGATTTCGCCGCGATTCGCGACGAGGACTTTACGGAACACGGGACAACGAGCTGCGAGCCTTGAGCCGCGAGGAGATCACCGCGTTAGGTGCTGCCGTCTTCGGCCCGCTGGAATCCTTCCCACGACGTATCGCTCGACGCCGAAACACCCTGAACACGCAGCGCAAACTCGCTCGGGTTGCTGGCGTAGAAAAGTGCGTTCTCATACGACACCACGCCCTTGGAGTACCAGGACATGAGCGACTGATCGAAGCTCTGCATCCCGTACTGCACCGTACCTTCTTTGATGAGGTCGGGGATGTTCAGCGTTTTGGAGATGTCGCGAATTTGCTCACGCACAGCGGCCGTGTTGATCAGAATTTCGCATGCAGGTACGCGGCCCGGGCGATCGCTGCGCGGCACGAGGCGCTGTGAAACGACCGCGGCCAGAGCGCTCGAGAGCGCATAACGCACTTCGTTCTGCTGGTGCGGTGGATAGAACGAAAGCACGCGATTTATGGTCTGTGTGGCGTCCGTCGTATGCAGCGTCGAGAAAACCAAGTGGCCGGTGTCGGCAGCCTTGAGCGCCGTGTCCAGCGTATCCAGGTCGCGGATTTCGCCGATCAGAATGACGTCAGGGTCCTGCCGGAGAACGCGCCGCAGCGCCTGCGCGAAGCTCCCCGTGTCAGTGCCGATTTCACGCTGATTGATGTGGCACTTGATGTCGCGGTGCAGGAACTCGATTGGATCTTCGATCGTGATGATATTTGCGAAGCGGCGCTCGTTTACGTGATGCAGCATCGAGGCGAGCGATGTCGACTTCCCTGAACCGGTGATGCCGGTGACGAGCACCAGGCCGCGCGGCAAAAGCGCCACGTCTTCGCAGACAGGCGGCAGATTCAACTCGCGCAGTGACTTGGCCTGATGCGGAATTGTACGAATCGCGAAAGCGATCGTACCGCGCTGCTGATACGCGTTCACACGAAATCGGCCGATACCAGGGACGCCGGTCGCGAAATCCGACTCGCGAAATTCGGTGAACTCCTTCACCTGCTTCGGCGTCATGAGCTCTTTCGCCAGCGTGCTCATGTCGTCCGGGCGTAGCGCGGGGAGCGGCAGCGGCGAAAGGTCACCGTTCACGCGCAGCGTTGGCGGGCGGCCAACTTTGAGATGAAGGTCGGACGCGTTCAGCTGCACCATCTGCTGCAGAATCGCTTTGAAGTTGAACGCCGGACGGGCGGTACTCGCGGCTTCAGTCGGTTGCGTTGCGGGATTAGCCATTGGGGTCGATGCGGAAGAGGACCTGGCCGTACTCCACAGGTTGTGCATCCTCAACGAGGATTTCCTTCACGACACCGGTGTATTCCGACTCGATCTCGTTCATGATCTTCATCGCTTCGATGATGCAGAGCACTTGCCCCTTGCTGATGCGTTGTCCCGGCGTCACGTACGGCTTCGCGCCGGGTTCGGGCTGGGCATAATACGTCCCGACCATCGGCGACTTCACGTCGAGGTAAGACGACCTTACCGCCTCGGCACGCTGGCTTTCCTCAACAACGGCGTTGATCCCTTCGGCCGGGGTGGCTCGTCCAGCCCCACTGTTCGACGGTACAGGTTCCGGTAACGCAACGGGAATCGGCACCGGCGTTGGGATATGCACCGAAGACCGCTGCTGCGACGTCTTCGAAATGCGGATTTTCATCCCCTTCTCGGTCGAAATCTCGACCGAGTCGACGGACGACCCGTCCAGCATCTCAATGAGCTTTTTGACGTAGCGTAAATCAATCATAAGGCTCGTTAGGTCCCGTGCGCAGCGTAGCTCAAGAAAGCTCGATCAGATGGCGCGGCATTTCGGTGAGCAGCTCCGCGCCCTGAGCGCTCAAACGAACGTTGTCTTCTATTCGCACCCCGCCCCAACCCGTCACGTAGACGCCCGGCTCGATCGTAACGACCGCACCCTCTTGCAGCACCTGCTCGGATATTCGGGACAGGCGCGGACCTTCGTGCACCTCTAACCCGATACCGTGTCCCAACCCATGCCCAAAGGCCTCATTCAATCCATACTGTTCCAGAACCCCTCGGGCTATGGCGTCGGCCTCTTTGCCCGTCATGCCACTGCGAACGCGTGTTCTCGCCGCCTCATTCGCCGCCTGGACGGCGGCGTGCACTTGTCGCTGTCTCTCGTCGGCCCGGCCGACAACCACCGTCCGGGTCACATCACTAACGTAGCCGTTAACGGTAGCGCCAAAATCCAACAACAGGAAATCGCCGCGCGCAATAGCGCGCCGGCCGGCTCTCGCGTGAGGCAGTGCCGTGCGCTCGCCAGAGGCGACGATCGACGCGAAGGGCGCAACCTCGCTGCCGGCGTCGCGGAGCGCGTGCTCCAGGACGCCCGCAACCTGTAGTTCGGTCATCCCCGACGTCACGCACCCGAGCGTTTTTTCGAGGGCAACCGCTGCGACCTTGCCGGCATCCCTGATCGCGCTCAACTCACCCTCGTCCTTTACCTCACGCAGCCGCTCGATAACGTCGATGAGTGGCATCCACGTCCACGCGGACCCGTCCTTCAGCAAGCGCTCGAAGTCCCGGTGCGGCATGTGCGCCGATTCGAAGCCTAGCGAGTGCAGGTTGCGGGTGCCGCGTAGGGTCTCCCAGACGCCACGCCACAAGCTCGATGTTTCCACTACGATGTCCGCGACCGAGCCAGCTTCGGCCTGTGCCTGAACGGCATAGCGAAAGTCCGTAAACAGCCAGCGCTGCACCGCCGTCACCAGCAACATCGCGCTCGTCCCTGAAAACCCGGTCAGATAGCGCACGTTAGGCAGGTTGGTCACCAGCATGCCGTCAATGGCATCATGGCGCAGGCGCTCGAGCAACGCCTGCGTACGCTCC
>JBFMFA010000316.1:0-4707 GCA_040753195.1 Gemmatimonadota bacterium
GAGGGCGATCAATTCCGGCCAGCGAGCTTCGGGGATAGCGCCAGTAAACGCTGCGCTACTCACGACGGCGTTGTCGTTGAGGTGATGCGTGTGCGACAGGAAGTGCCGCAGCGTCAACTCCTGCGGCCTTGCGGCCCTGTGCCATTTTGCGTTAGGCAGCAGCTGCGTGATCGGCGCGTCCAACTTGATGACGTCCCGTTGCGCAAGCAGCGACACTCCGAATCCGGTGAACGACTTGCTCGTCGATGCGAGATACCACAGGGTCTGGTCGTTCGCGCGAATCCCGGCATTCACATCGGCGAAGCCGTGCGACTTCGCGTAAATCGTTCTGCCGTCGAGCGTCACGGCGACACCGAGTGCCGGCGCCAAACCTGCCGCGATAGCGCGTGCGGCGAGAGAGTCGACCGCGCGGGCGATCGTCGCCGCGTTGGCCCCATGAGTCGGTTGGCCTTCGGCGCCGTGTGCTGGAAAGACGGAGACGCTCATCGTTAGGCTCGCTACAAGGGATCGCATCGGCAAACTCGTGGTTGGCGGAATCGTCCTCATTGTGGTGATCAGGCGCGCGCCAAGACTTGAATCCGCGAAACCTTGCGCCGCTACTCGTGCGCGTGCCACCTGTAGTCGAGACGCCGGACGAGTTTACGGTACCGGCCGGGCGACATCCCGAAGCTCCTCTGAAAGTCGCGACAGAGATGCGGCTCGTCGCTAAAGCCGTGCGCGTGCGCGACATCGGAAATCGTTCGCGCGCCATCCGCCAGCGCGCGCGACGCCGCGTGGAGCCGCAACCGGCGCAGCTCTTCGGCCAGGCCGACGTCGTACCACCGGCGTACGCAGCGCGCCAGATAAACGGGGTGCACGCCAGCACGCTGAGCGATGGACGCAACGGTTACATCGGGACGCCACTCGTTCCGCACTTCCTTCATGACTTGGGCGAGCCACGCTGGCGCCTGACTGCGTGCACGCGCGGTCTCTCGCGAGGTCAGCGCCGCGCAGAGTTCAACGAGATCGTCGTCATCAGCGGCAATAGTGGACGTGGCACCGCCGGAACGAGCGATCAGGCGCAAGTACGGTTTGGCTACCAGTCCATCATGTTTCCATTGCCAGCCCGCCGCGCGCGACGAGTGATCCACAAGCGAGGCAAGCGTTCCGTCCGGGAGCGAAAGACGCGCGAGCCTGGTTCCGGGGCTGAACTCATTCGCGTGCACAACGCCCGAGTCTTTCACCACGACGCTGTGCGTGGATCCCAGTTCAGTCACCCCACCGACAGTTTCCGCGACGTGCCCGCTGAGTACGATG
The DNA here is from genome assembly GCA_040753195.1 of Gemmatimonadota bacterium. Taxonomy (GTDB): domain Bacteria; phylum Gemmatimonadota; class Gemmatimonadetes; order Gemmatimonadales; family Gemmatimonadaceae; genus DASYRX01. Next base: position 1,297 of record JBFMFA010000316.1, read on the forward strand.
CTCAGGTGGAGTTCATCGTGGGAATGCGGGACTTGGCGAACTCCGCCGCTGTAGGCGTCTGCCTGAAACGTTAGGGTTGCCATGTCGCACTCTTACGCAAAAGCGCGACGATAGTTGCCGTTATGACGTGCGCGTCGCGGTCTGCAAGCGTCGTAGCGCCGCCGATCCCTGCCCTGCCTCGAGCGCGGCACGGGCCTGTCGATAGCAGTCATCAAACGAAGCAGCCCGCTCGGCGACGTACAGCGCGGCAGCGGCATTTAACAGAACGGCTGCTGTCGCCGTGGGATTGCCGCGGCCGGCCAGCACGTCACTCACGAGCGAGGCGTTTTCTGCTGGCAGGCCGCCGGCGAGGTCATCGGCGGAGCCGCGACGGATGCCTAACGTGGATGGTTCGATCGTCCACTGCCGCACCTTGCCGCTGCGGACCTCGTGCACGTGGGTGACGCCGAGGGGCGACACCTCGTCCAGGCCGGGTTCCCCATACACGACCAATGCGTGGCGACTGCCTAACGCGCACAGGGCGTCGGCGAGGAGCGCGAGGCGGCGTTCTTCGGCGACACCAACCACTTGACGTCCGGCCTGCGCCGGGTTCGCGAGCGGACCCACCACGTTCATTACGGTAGGAACGGCGAGCTCTCGCCGTACAGGGCCGACGTGTTTCATGGCCGGGTGCATCGCGGGCGCAAACATGAAGACGATCCCCGCCTGCTCAAGCACGTGCGTAAGGCGTTCCACGCTCAAATCCAGCGGGATGCCTAACGCCTCTAGGACGTCCGCGCTGCCGCTGCGCGACGTAAAGGAGCGGTTGCCGTGCTTCGCCACGCGCAAACCGGCGCCGGCAGCGAGGAGCGCGGCGGCCGTCGAGATGTTGAACGTCAGCACGCTCCCACCGCCCGTACCGCACGTATCGATCAACGTGTCCGGATCCGACGCGGGCAGCTGAACCATGGCCTCGCGCAATGCGCGCGCGACGCCGGCCACTTCGGCAGGTGTCTCGCCTCCCTCTTTCACGCGCAGCGCCATCAACAGACCCGCGACCTGCGCCGGCGTGGCCTCGCCGCGCATGATGACGCCGAACGCCGCGGCCGCCTGATCCTGCGTCAATCCACGGCCGTGTGCGAGCTGCTTGATGGCGAAGGCAAGCGCGCTATCGGCGCTCACTCAAAGCCCCCGCGAGCCGTTGCGGCAGCTCGGCATTCGTCGCGATCAGCGCAATGATGAGTGCAAGGAGCTTGACGCGCTCCATGTCTTCTTCGACGAATACGCCGCGTTTGGCGCGATTCGTTAGGTTTACCACGCCGACAAGTTCGTCGCGGTAGATCAATGGAAAGGAGATGAATGAACCTGTCGTGAGATACTGATCACGCAGCAGCGGATGCTCACGCACTTCCTCGGCATCCATCACGAGCAACGGTTCGCGCGATTCGGCGACCACGCCGGCCACGCCCTTGCCGAACGGCACACGCGACCCAACCGAGATGTGCGGCGCGAGGCCCCGCAGCGCGGCGATGTACAGCGCGTCCGACTCGGGTGCCGGCGCGCGGAGCATCAACGAGCAGCGCTGCGCCTGCATGTCGTCGCCAACCAACGCGAGTAGGCCGTCGACCAACTTCAACGGATCGGCCTCCGCGTTGTCGACGGCCAGCGCGCGCTCCACGAGGTAGAGCGTGCGGGTCTTTTGTCGCAGCGATTCCTGACGCCTGTGCAACTCCACGTGCGCCTGCTCGAGTTGGGAGATCGCCGCCGCGAGTTGCTGCTCGCCTTCCGCTGAACGTCTCGCGGCGCGACGCGCGTCCTCCGAATAGCGAGCCACCTCGCGTTCGAGGTGCACGACGCGAGCAGTCGCTTCGGTGTTCTCCGGCGCACTCACTGCCTCCTCGCGTGCCCTCCCCAGCTCCGACTCGAGCGCCTGGAGCTTCCGCATGTATTCGCCGTGCAACCGCTGCGTGACTTCTTCGAGGGTGCGGACTGCTTCTTCGCGTGCTTCTCGCTCCTGGAACCGGGCGTACGCGAGTTCAAAGAGCGCCACACACGGCGCGAAGCGCTCGCTGGTGCGGGTGCCGAACATCCGGCGCTGCTCATACAGGCCCAGGACGGCGGACAGATGCCCGTCGCTCGTTAGGCCTCGCAGCGAGAGCAGGCCGCCGTCGGCAAACGGAGTCATCCCAAGAAGCCGCGCCACTTCGGTGGATTTGTCGCCCAGATCGACAAACTGGCCCCCGGTCGAGACCATCGCGCGCACGGCGGGCGGCAGATGATCCAGCGTCGTATCGACGACGGTCCGCGTCACCTTGTCGCCGACTGGCGTTAGGCGATCCTTGAGCAGCTGGCGGCGCCCATCGTACCTGAACAGCGACAGGATGGCGGAACGATCGCCGTCGATCAGCGCCTCGCCCAATGCCACCAGCCCAGCATCGAGATCGGGCGCGACGCCGAGCGCATGCGCGAGCGAAGGGAGGGCGCGTGTTGACATGGAGACGAAGCGGACTTGGCCGGAGTCGAAACGCTCGCGCGCCGGTTCAAAAGCAATCGCGTAGCTCTCGCTGTGTCAATCGTTTGGCGCACGTGCTTGTTTGCTTGCACCACCCTATTCGCGCCGCTAAGTTGCGCGAACATGACGGTTCGCTGTGTGCAGCTCGTGCTGCACTATGACGGAACCAAGTTCGCGGGTTGGCAGCGCCAACCGGACCAGCGCACAATCCAGGGAGAGCTCGAGCGCGTGTTGACCTCGCTCTGCGATCAGCCCATCGCCGCGCTTGGCGCCGGTCGCACGGACGCGGGCGTTCACGCACGCGGACAAGCCGCCGGCGTACGCGTGCCGTACAAGTGGACGCCGTCCAACCTCCGCCGCGCTCTCAATGCGCTGCTCCCAGATGATCTCTGGGTGGCCGCGGCGCACGAAATGCGCGAGGAGTTTCACGCGCGTTACAGCGCTATTTCGCGCGGCTACGTCTACTTCATTGGAACCGACGACGCGGCCCATTCGCCGTTTCGCAACCGCACCGAGTGGCCCGTCAATCGAACTCTAGACCGCGCATTGCTGGATCACGCCGCCTCTTCTCTTGCAGGAGACCACTCGTTTCGCGCATTCGCCGTTCGCGGTACTGCTCCGGCCGGCGATGATCATCGCTGTACCGTCTTACGGGCTGCCTGGCATGAACGCCCCGATGCCAGCGGGATGCGCTTCGAAATCGAAGCCAACCGTTTTCTGCACCACATGGTTCGCTTCCTGGTTGGCACCATGGTAGCCATCGCCGCCGGCGAGCGCGACGCGCGCGATCTCGACCGGCTCCTGGCGGCCGACTCGAATGAAGACGTGTCCCCGCCGGCACCGGCGCACGGCCTGTTTCTCGAGCGCGTGTCGTATCCTGAATCCCTGTATGTTCATTGATGCGCAATGCTACTCGTTAG
>JBFMFA010000317.1:0-4706 GCA_040753195.1 Gemmatimonadota bacterium
GAGCGAGGCTACTTGGTAACAACAGGAACAAGGTGTCCCTTCGCTTCCGCGCTTTTTGGCATGCGGATCGTTAGGACTCCGTGCTCAAAAGCAGCATTCACCTTGTCGGGGCTGACCGCGCGGGGAAGTGTGAAACTGCGTCGAAACTCACCATAGAACCGCTCGAACACGTGATAACGACGCTTTTCATCAGCTTCCTCTTTCGTCTCCTTCTTCTCGCCGAAAATCGTGAGGACGCCATTCTCGACGCGGACATTGACGTCTTTCGCCGTCAGTCCGGGGAGCTCAGCCGTGAGAACGAGTTCTTCAGGAGTCTCAGCGATATCCACCGTGGGCAACCATCCGACCCTCTCTTTCAGCGCGGGCAGCGGTTCAAGCCCCTCAAAGAACCGACGCATCGGCGGAAGGAGTTCCATCTCAGCGAATGGATCCCACATCGGGAATGCGGCACGTCGCGGCACGAGTGCCATAACCACCTCCTATGAGTGGTAGCATTAGTATGAGGGCTTTGATGTAGCCGCGAAGTCAGGCGAGTTTGGGAGTACGTGTCAGGCAACGGGGTGTCAGCGAATTGCAGGGGTCGCGCGCGCTGTTCCACGCATCGTTAGGCGTCGCGACATACGACGGGTTGTTTTGCGCGTATAACTGCCACATTTGAACGTGATGCCACTATCACGAACCGTTGTCGTTGCCATCGCGATCGGTATCGGAATCATGCTCGGCGCGAGCGCTTTTACATTCGGCTACGCTCGGGGGTATTCGTACCTCACCAACGATCCTGCCGCTTGCGCCAATTGCCACATCATGTCCGAACACTTCGACGCATGGATGAAGTCAAGCCATCGCCAGGTTGCGACGTGCAACGATTGTCACACCCCTCACAACGTCGTGGGGAAGTACATAACCAAGGCGCGCAATGGATTCTGGCATTCCTTTTACTTCACACTCGGAAACTATCCCGATCCACTGCGTGCAACGCCGGGGAACCGCGAAATCGCGGAGGAGGCGTGCCGCTATTGCCACGCCGATATCGTCGAAGCCATAGATCCGGTGCCTTCGGCTACGCACGCCGTGGAGTCGGACACGCTACCGGCCGGGTCGCCGATGCGGCACTTACAGCGGACGGATTCCTGTATTCGTTGTCATTCGTATGTCGGTCATCACGTCCGCTAAGTCACGGAGCAGCGCATGAGTCCGGAGGAGCCGAAGGCAGTGCCTAACGCGAAGCGGAGTCGACGTACGTTGCTTTTGATCGGCGTCGGAACAGCTCTCGCGACTGTCGCCGTTGTCGCCTTGCTCACGAACATCTTCGAGCGCAAGCAGGAGGGGCGCAATCCGTTTTACCGCGTCGTCGAGCTCAGCGATACCACGCAAGATCCAGAGACGTGGGGGAAAAACTTCCCGCTGCAGTATGACGGCTATCGACGCACCGTCGATCAGGTTCGTACACGCTTTGGCGGAAGTGAAGCACAGCCGCGCACGCCGACTGAAGCGGATCCTCGAGCGGTTGTGGCGCAATCGCGCCTGGAAGAAGATCCGCGGCTTCGGGAGTTCTGGGCTGGGTACGCGTTCTCGCGTGATTTTCGCGAGGAGCGCGGCCACGCGTACATGCTCGCCGACCAGGAATTCACTGAGCGGCAAGTCGCGGCGCAGCAGCCCGGCACGTGCCTTCATTGTCACGCGTCCGTGTATGTGCCGTATCGTCAGGCAGGCGATGGTGACCTCATGGCGGGGTTCGCCAGGCTGAATGCGCTACCCTATTCGGAGGCACGCGCGTTCGTGCAGCACCCGGTCAGCTGTATCGACTGTCATGATCCCGGCACGATGCAGCTCAGGATCACGCGTCCCGGTTTCATCGAAGGGATCCGTGCGTTGCGCGCGAGCCAAGGCGTAGCCGACTACGACGTCAACGTTTCCGCTACTCGTCAGGAGATGCGCACGTTCGTCTGTGGTCAGTGCCACGTGGAGTACTACTTCCGCGGCGCGGAGAAGCGACTCGTGTATCCATGGGCCAAAGGCCTAACGATCGACAGCATCATGGCGTACTACGATGCCACGGGTCACGCCGACTGGACTCACGCGACAACAGGCGGTCCTGTGCTCAAGGCGCAGCACCCCGAATTCGAGATGTACAGTCAGGGCATCCACGCGCGCTCGGGTGTCGCCTGCGCTGACTGTCACATGCCGTATCAGCGCGTCGGTGCCATGAAGATCAGCGACCACCACGTGCGCAGTCCCATGCTCAATATCAATCGCGCGTGCCAGACGTGTCACAAGTTCGCTGAAGACGAACTGCGCGCTCGCATCGAGCGCATCCAGCAACGCACGTTCGAGTTACGGAACCTGGCGTTGGACGCAACCATTGCGCTCGCCCGCGACATCGCCGCCGCCGCGCAGGCCGGTGCCCCACGCTCGGACCTAACGAGCGCACGAGACATGCATCGCCGGGCACAGTTTTATGCGGATTTCGTGGAAGCCGAGAATTCGCTCGGATTTCACGCCGACCAGGAAGCTGCGCGGATCCTCGCCAAAGCGATCGACTTCGCTAGACGCGGGCAGACTGCCTTGCGACGCGTTCGTTAAACAGGAACCGCGGCCACTCGCACGTCGCGCGGTTTCCCCTACGCACTAGCCGGGGGTTTTCTGGACGGCGCCGGAGCCGACGCTCTTCGTTAGGCGAGCCGCGCGACATCGGTGACGTGCTCGATATTCCCGTGACGCCGCTCATCGACGTGATGATGTGCCTGCTGGTCATTTTCATGATCACTACGCCCGTCATCACGTATTACGGCGCCCGCGTGCCAAGGGCGGCGAATCCACAGCGCGCTGGTGTGGACGACGCGCTTTCCGTTGGGATCCGCGCCGATGGCACCATCTTCATCGGCGAAGACACCGTTCTCGCATCAGAGCTCCCTGGCCGTCTCCGCGCACTGTACGACGTGCGTCCGGGCGATCATCTGCTGTACCTCTGGGCCGACAGTGAGCTGAAGTATGACGAGGTGCTCCACGTCATTGACGCCGCGCAGCGTGCCGGCGTGCGCACGGTGGGGGCGACCTTCGCGCCGCGTCCGCGTAAAGTCCTGTTTGTCAAAGGCGACGGCGGCGTGGCGTTCGAGCGCGTTGTGAACGCTGTGGACATAGCGCGCGGTGCCGGAATAGAAGTCGTCGGGCTAGTGCCGCGCGAAAGCGCCGGCGTTATGACGTCAAACGGCACCTCAGCCAAGTAACTCGTCGACAGGCGGCCACTCAAAAGGCGAAGCCGCTCCTGATGTAAAACCCCGTTCGCTCTCGACTGCGCGCAGCGCTCAGTGTCACCGTATGCGTGCGCGCGATTGGGGCGATCGAGATACCGCCGCCGACACTGCTGTGCCAAACATCGGAGCTCTCCGAGTCCACGAAGACTCGCCCGATGTCGGTAAAGCCAATGAGGCCGATGTCGGCCGGCACGAGAATGGAGTACCGCCCGAGTCGTACGCGCAGCTCGGCGCTGCCGAACAGCGACGACCGGCCCGCAAAGCGCTGCTCATTCCACCCCCGCAAGCTGCGACTGCCACCGAGAAATGCAGCGTTGTGATACGGGAATGTCCCCCACACATGCTGCCCACCAGCGCGAACGGCGAGTGTCGGCGCGAGATATCCACCGGCGCTCACGTACGTCGACGCGACCACGTCCGCATCGGCGAAGGTACGGTCGACGCTCCACACAGCCGGATACACTGTGCCGCGCGCGGCCAGGCGGAAGCCTTTCGTCGCAGCGTTAGGCACGTCTCGCCGATCGATTTCCAGCTCCATGCGCGCCCCGGCCTCACCGAACGACCCGCTGCCGTACGGCCGCGTTGCGCCAACGAGCGTTCTGGCATCGTCGCGAGTGGTCGTGTACTGCCCAACCGCACCCACCGACCATGTGAGTTGTTGCGTCGACTTGAACACCCACATCGGCTCGACACGGAAGAGGTTTTGGAAGACGCGATAGTGCGTTGTGGAACTATCGTTGCGTGTGTCGTTGCCGAAGCCGTGAAAACGAATCAGTTCGAGCCCTGACGCCATCAGTCGCAGGTTTAGCTGCTGTGTTGAGTTCATCTGATGGAACGTCCCTTCATACGTTAGGCGCGGACGTCGCTCGCTCGGCGAGACGTCCAGCCGAAGTGTCGAACGCGAAGCAAACGGGTACTTGCGAAAACCGTAGGTGAAGCGCGTACCACTGATGCTGGCGAGAACGCCGATCGTCGGTGCGTAGGTCACCGAGCGTTGCATGTATACCCACGTCCCCCAGTCGCGCACGGTGTGCTGCACGAGTCCCGTAGAAGGCGGCACGTACGGTTTGCGATCGATGGCGATGTGGCGCGAGCTTTCCAGACGATCATTCCCCTCGGCATCGTAGACGCGCAGCGCGCGGTCGCCTGTGGGAATAGAGTCGAGAACCACGTCGTCGCCGTCACCGCCGATGATGCGTAGCATGATATCCGATTTCGCGTCGCCACGGATCACCGCGCGATCGTCGCCAGCGTTGAGGAAGACGCGCACTTCGTTCGTTTCGTCAGGAAGGAAGCGACGCGTGAGATAGGGCGTTGTCCGGTTGCCTGACGAGCTGAGCGGAAAGATCGCGACGTTCAGCGAGCCATCAGCGCCACGCGTGATCTCGGCGAGATCGGCGTCGTCCGTACCCCTGAAGTCCACCTCGCGTGCCAGCACCGTGTAAAACTTCC
>JBFMFA010000318.1:0-4700 GCA_040753195.1 Gemmatimonadota bacterium
TAACGCGCCGTTCGCCACCGCGACGGCACCGGACGGTGAGTTGGTGTTTTCCGGCGGGATGATATCCGGATCTTCCACTTCCAGCAGCGAATCGGTCGCGCTGGAGCAGCTGGCAACGCCCGCCACGAGCGCCGCAGCAAGCATGAAGTACTTCAGTCGCCCGCCGATATGAAATGCATGTCGCATAGAGATGTCCTCTCGGAGAGCGTGGTTAGAAAACAACGTTGAGACGCACGACGAAGTACGTCGGCGGTCCTAACGTCTGGAATTCGGACGGCACGTTGTTGTCGACTGTTGCCTGGAAGTCCGATTCCGGATCCACGCCGCGGTATTCGGTCCACACCTTCAGGTTACGCGCCGAGGCGACGATGTTCGCGCTGCGCGCGCGCAGCAGTCGCGACGCGAGATCGGGGCTCAGCGTGTATTGCAGGGACAGTTCTCGGAAGCGGACGTAGTCGCCCTTCTGGAAGTACCCTGCGTTCGTGCGTGCAGGATGCTCCAGTGCCGCGGTGACCATCGCCTTGTCTTCCAGCGAAGCGTTCGGGTCCATGCGACCGCCGCAGTTGGGCCGCGTGCAGCGGATGCGTTCGGTGTTGTTATACCAGCGGTGCCCACCGCGGTAGTCGAACAACGTCTGTACACGTAGCCGGCGATTGAGGAACTCAAAGCCACTCGTTAGGGTCGCGAGATGGCGCGGCTGCGTGTAACCGATGAAGCTGTCGACCGAGTCGACGAAGATCTCGTTCAGCGCCGGATCGGCGAAGTACGTGATCAAACCGTCGCCGTTTTTGTCTTCCCAGCCGAGGATCTTGTTTTCCCAGAAGCCGAAGAGCGGATACCCTTCCACGACGCGTGTGTTGGTCCCGATCTGTGGTGGCGTTCCGCCTAACGAGAGCAGCTCGTTCGAGTTGCTGGAATAGCTGAGGTTCAGGTCAATGCCGGCGTAGCGGCGATCGAGCATCTGTCCTCCCAGCAGGACTTCCCAGCCCTGATTGCGCACCGCGCCGAGGTTGCGGCGAACGTCCGCGGCGACGCCAGCCGACGGTGCCACGATCGCGGAAATCAACGCGTCCTTCGTGCGCTTGTTGTAGTACGTGACATCGAGCGTTGCGCGGTTGTTGAACAACTTCGCCTCGAAGCCACCCTCGATCTCGGTGCTACGTTCGGGACGGAGGTTCTTGTTACCAAGATCCGTGAGGATGACGCCGCTGATGTCAGTCCCCTGCAAACTGACGACATCGGACTGGAAGAATCGCAGCGCGTCGTTGGCCTGCGGCTGCACACCAGAGGCCCCGTACGCCGTGCGGATGCGCAGCTCGCTGAGCCATCCTGCTTTCGGGAAGAACTCTTCCTGCGAAACGAGCCACGAGAGGCTGGCCTTCGGATAATACACACGCTGATAGTCGGTACCGAAGGCGCTGTTCTGGTCGGTGCGTAGCGCGGCGGTCAGGAAGAGACGGTCGTTCAACGCGGCGGCCTCTTCGATGAAAACGCCGAACGTCTTTACCAGCGTGGTTCCTTCGCTCGCGGTCCGCGTCGTGGCGCCGTTAGGTGTCTGCGCCCCTGGCGGAAGCTGCGTCCCGGCCGCCTGGCCGAACGCCGTCTGCGTATTCACGTACTGGGCACCTAACGTGGTCTTGAGGTTGAGCCAGGACGTGGGGTTATACGCGGCCGTGCTCCCCAGATCTACTGTCGTGTTGCGCAGGTTCTGGCGCGTGTTCGTCTTGAAGCCGTCACGATAGATGTTGGTGATCGGTGGGCCTTCGCCGTTGAACAGGAAGCTGTCGTCGGCGCGCGAGGTGAAGTCGTTGCCGAAGGTCATGCGGTTCTGCAGCCAGCTGAGCGGACGCCAGTTAGCGTTTCCGCTCAAGATGAAGCGGTTGATGCCCTGCTCGCTCTTCTGCTGCCACGTGTAACCGGGTGTCCAAGCACGGTACCCACGCAGCGGCGTGTTGAGAGGTGGGTTGCTGCCCGTGAGGCGCTCCGGAGCACAGATCGCGCAACCGGGGCCGCCGAACACCTGCGAGCCGAGACCGGCTGTTGCGTTGGACTCCAGCGAATACCGCTGCGTGAGGTTGATGAAGCCCGACGAGAGCGACAGGTCGAGCTGCGGATTGACGGTGCTGTTCAGGTTCATTCGCACCGTGTTCCTGGCCAACGCGTTAGGCCGATCCGTCCATTCGCGGATGGGGATGTTCTGCGCCTTCATGCGAGCTTCTTCGAACGGCGGAAGCTTCATCACGCCAGTCTCGTCTTCGCGCTCACCCGAGAGGAAATAGCGCACCGCCTCAGTGCCACCCGATAACTGCAACCCGTACTGACTGCGTGATCCGTTGTCGACGGGAGTGAGCGAATCCTCCTCAAAGATGTTGAGGGCGGCGACGCTGTCGACCGTGCACTGGCCAACGCCAACGCGCTGCAGATTGCAGAAGTTGAACGCTGCCGGCTGACCGGTCGATGTCTGTCTGCCGAAGATCGTGTACGCGGTCGGGTACGTGTTGCGGTCCTGCAGAAGGCCCTGTTCGGCATACACAGTCCAGCGGGCCGCACCGGCACGGCCGCGCTTCGTGGTGATCACCACAACACCGTTCGCGGCGGCAGTGCCGTAGAGTGCTGCCGCGGACGGTCCCTTGATGATTTCGATGTTTTCGATTTCGTCAGGGTTGATGTCACCGACGCGACTGGGCGTCGCGCCACCAGTGAACAGGTTCGTGTTATCCGCGTCGCTCGTCATGCGCACGCCGTCGATCACGAAGATCGGTTGGTTGCTCAAGTTGAGCGACGACTGACCGCGGATGCGCATGCGGCTTCCGGATCCGGTCTGATTGCCTTGCGTGACGGCGAGGCTTGTGGTCCGTGCGGTGAGCAGGTCGTCGACGTTTTTGATCTGCGTGACTTCGACAGTCTTCGCGACGTCGATCTGCGCCACCGTGTTTCCGACCTCGACGCGCCGCGTCTCACCTGTGGCCGTTGTCACGACCGGCGCCAGGCTCACAGCCACGGCGCTCAACGAGAAGTCTACCGTTGCCTGTTGTCCGGCTGCGACCGTGACGGGTTTCTTCTGCTCGGCGTAACCGACCCGTAGAACGCGCAGCTGATGCGTTCCGGCGGCAACGCCGCGGATCAACGCGCGACCTTCAGCATTCGTTAGGCCGCCGAGGTTCGTTCCGATGATCGATACCTGCGCCTGATCGATCGGACTCGATGTGTTGGCGTCGACGACGCGAACCGCGATGCTTCCGGCTTGCGCCTGGACCACTGACGCACCGAAAAACAACGCGCTCGCGACCGAGCGCCGCACCCATGCCAACGTGCGATTGTGCATGCTTCGCCTCCAAAAGGGGTTAGGGAGGAGGTGGACTACCAGGCCGCGTTTGAGGGAAAACGCTCCCTGGAAACCGCTACCTATATGGTTGCGTGACGAAGGTCGTCAAGGTCACAGAGTTACGCTTGACGAAAGGCACATCCAACGACTCGAGTTGTGAGGAGCACGTAGCTGGAAGCGGTCGCTCTAGCATCGCACGATGTGCGACCTGGTGCTTTGAGGGGAACCGGAGCGCCGACGCGGCAATTGCCCCAAGCTCAGCGGCTGATAGTTTGGACCGTCAGTTGCGCAACCCAAAAGTGGGCTGCGGGGGGGACGGCGACTTAATGAGCGGTAAAATTGTCTGGCTGTTGTTTGCGGCTGCGTTCCTTGCGCGCGCGATCCTCGTCCTCACGCGACCTGACACAGGCGACACCTTTCACGACGAACCAGGCCAGGTCGCGATTGCCCTGAGTCAGGGAAACGGCTTCGCTGACCCATATGTGGTCCCAACCGGGCCCACCGCGCACGTGGCTCCAGTGGTCCCTTTGCTGCTGGCGTTTTTCATCAAGATCTTTGGCAGCACGGACTCCGCGTGGATCGCGAGCCAGCTCGTATCGTGCCTTGTCGCGGCGGGCTATGCGGCGCTCCTTCTCGTCGTCGCACCGCGTGTCGGTCTCCGCTGGCCCACCGGTCTCATCGCCGCAACGCTGGCCGCCGTCCCCCTGTTTCTGTGGACCGAGACCAACGGCAAGTTCGAGACGATCTACATCCTCGCCGCGTTGACCCTGCTGGTTGCTCTGACGTCGTCCCGCTTGGTGCGCTACGCGAAAGGCGACGACACCGGGGGATGGGCGGGTCTGGGCGTCGCCTGGGGCTTAGGTCTCCTGATCAGCCCGACGCTGATTCTGCCACTGCTCGCCATGGTGGGGCTCTCACTGATTTCGCGCATGAATGGCATCCAGCGGCTGTCGTTGCGTCCGGCCTCCATCCTGGTCGCGACCGCCGTGGCGGTGGTCCTGCCATACAGCATCGAGCGAAGCATTCGCATCGGCGGGCCGGTATTCGTTAGGTCGAACCTCGGCCTGGAGCTCTTCATCTCCAACAACGACGAAGCCTACGCGACGTACAACGCCAACATGGCGAGCCGCCGCGTGCTGCATCGGTGGCACCCGATGGCGGTGCGCGCTGAGGCGCTGCGCGTGCGCGCGATGGGCGAAGGTCCCTATCACACGGACATGCGGCGACGCGCGACCGAGTGGATTCGCGCACATCCAGCGGCGTTTGGGCGTCTGACGCTGGGGCGCATCAAGGAGTTCTGGTTTCCCGCTTCGCCGTCAACAGTGAAGGTCGCATTCCTGGGGGGATTGTCGATCGCCGGGATTTCGTGGCTCGT
>JBFMFA010000319.1:0-4696 GCA_040753195.1 Gemmatimonadota bacterium
GCCCCGCGTCACGTAGAGTCCGCTGAACGCGAGACCAGCGAGCGTACGGAAAACGAACGACTGCGACGTCACCTGATCGCCTAGCGGGCCGACGTAATGGATGGCTGAGAAAGCCAGCGCGCCGCCTAACGTTGCAAAGATGCCAGCCGCCATCGGTCCCCAGCCTAACACTCGGCGAGCGAGCAGCAGCAGCGCCGACACGAGCAGCACGCGAAAAAGCAGCTCTTCGTAGAATCCTGCGCCGAGTGAGACCATCAGCGCGGTGGAGAAGCCAAGCTCGGTCAGCGCCGGCTGCGACAACCCAAACGCCGTGATTACCTTCGCTGTGGCGAGACCGATGACGAGCCCGAAGACAGCTGCGAGCAAGGCCGATTCGAGCGTCATCCCCAACAGAACCGGGCCGCGCAGACCTCCATGTTTGCGCATATCGCGCGCAATGAGAAAAACCATGACGGCGACGAGCAGCGCACTGAAGATGAGCGGGCCGTTGGCGCCGAGGAGCGACTGCGCCCCCTGTTTGAGCATCACTTCGGCGCCGTTGCGGATACCGCTGGAGCCGGAGATGATCTGCGCCGACAGCTCGTAGAGAACCAGCAACGGCAGCGCAAACGTTAGGCTGTAGCGCGGCGATCGACTGGCGGACCAGTACGATGAGCGCGAAAGCGCGGGAGCGGCTGAAGTAGTCGTGGTCGGAGAAGTCACAGCAGGATTGAACGCGATCTCTACGAGTACGTCAATCGCACGGCACAGTTTCCTTCGGACCGCGGCGGAGACGGGGCGGCATTTTGCGGGGGAAAGACCCCGGATGCAGAACAGCCGGCCCGTGAGGACCGGCTGTTCGTGAACTAGGACACGACTAGAATTGCGTGCACTGCATCGGCTTGAGATCAGCCGGACGAGCGTCGCACTCCGCGCCAGGAATCGGCATGACCTTGGCGACGAAGTGGCCGGCACGATCGAGCGGAAGCTGTCCCAACCGACCCCAACGCCGCATGTCGATCCAGCGATGTCCCTCGAAAAGCAAGGACATGCGTCGCTCGTACATGATGATGTCGCGACCGGCTTCGCCCGTCGGCCGACTCGTTAGGGCCGGCAGACCGCCGGACACCGTCCGGATGTTGTTGATGTCCTGCAGGGCCGCGGCGTTGTTGCCGAGCAGCCAGTTCACTTCTGCGCGGATAAGGATCAGCTCTTCGTTGCGGAGGATCGGTACCGGGGACGAGTTCGCGGGATACAGATTGAACCGGTATTCGGCCGCTGTGTTCTGGTTACCTGGCGGATTCACGGGAGTAGCCAGCTTTACGAGTTTTCGCTGCGCGCGGTCGTCAGGCTGCCCGTCGGCCTTGAGCTGCGCCTGGGTGAAGTGAGAAGCGTGGGCAAAAATGAAATTCGCGGTGTTGAAGTTGTTGGCGTTGAGCGCATCACCTGACGCCGTGGAGTACACGTGCATGGGACCAGTGTTCAGCGCCGCGACCGTTGTCGCACCTCCTATCGGTGTTACGAAGGACTCGTTCAGCGCAGTGAGGGCCGCTTGATAACATGTGTTACCGCAGCCTAACGAGCCGTGCAACAACCGAACGCGGGCAGCGATCGCGCGGTTGTAACGGAGGAACAACGCTGGCGTGTTGAACCCGGCGTATCCCGAGTGCAGCGTAAACGGGAAGGCCGAGCCACCAGCCTGCAGCTCTGTGCGCGCTTGATCGAGCAGGCCTTCGATGAACTGAAAAGCCGCGTCGCGCGTTACGAACGGTGCCGGCGCCGCCGTCGGATCTGGATCAATCTCGACCGGGATGCCGATGGTGTCACGCGTGGTGAGGACATAATACATGTCCAGCGCGCGCAGGGTCTTGGCGAACCCGGACACGGCGCTCTTCTGCGAGGCATTGAGCGTGGACGCTTCGGACGCGGTAATCAGATTGACCGCGTTGCGCGCGTTTGTGAAATAGCCGTTCCAGCTCCCAGACGCGAAGCCGAGCGGGTCGAGCCGCTGCGCGTTTCCGGTACCAATGCCTAACAAGTAGTGTGAGACGTTACGGCCGTCAGTTGGGAAGTAATTGTAGACTTCACGGCCGAACTGGCCAACGTCACGCACATACCCTGCGATGTTGCCGCGCTGCTGGATCGTCATTGCCGTGGCGACCAGCTGCACGCCGTTCGGGTCGCGGCCCAGGCCGTCGACCGTGGGGCTGTTGTAGTTGGGAACGTTGAGTTTGTCCTCGTTGCAGGCGGCTGCAAAGAGCAGCGCTCCACACGCGAGGACCCTCGTGAATCTGTGACTCATATCGCTGCTCCTCGAGCCAGCGCTCTTGGAATAATTCGTTAGGTGTCTCATCGGCTTAGAACCCCAGGTCGATGGACAGGAAGTAGCTGCGCGTCGGCGGGAAGGGCGCCAAGTCAACGAGACGCACAACTCGGCTACCGCCGTTGTTCACCTCCGGATCGAATCCGTTGTAGTTGGTGATCATGAAGGGATTGCGAACCGAAAGCGAGACGCGCGCGTTCTGCACGGCCTGGATGCGGCTCAGCCAATTGCGCGGCACTTCGTACGACGCATTGATCTCGCGCACCTTGAAATACGATCCGTCGCTCAGGTACACGCTGGTGTTGTTCCCGCCGGCCCACGTCTCATAACGATACTGGCCGAGCGGTACGCCGGGCTCCGGTGATTCTTCTTCGTAATCCCACGTGGTGAAACCTTCGTCGAAGAGCGTCAGCGTTAGGTTCGAGAGCGTGCCACGATGGCGATAGTCTGCCAGCACGCTGAGGCTCAGGCTGCGCCACGTGAAGTCGTTGGAGAACGACATGAGATACCGCGGGTTCGCATCGGCCAGGGCCGTGTCAGACTTCACGGTGCCGTCGGCGCGCGTGAAGTTGCCGTAGATAGTCGAAACGGAGTACCCAGGACGGAAGCGCAGACGTCCGAACGCGTTGCCGAAGCCACCAGCCACCGGCGAGAATGGCAGCACGCCCTCGGGGAAGAAGGTGATCTTGGACGTGTTTTGCTGCCACGACGTACGCGTCGTCCACTGGAAGCGATCGGTCTGCACCGGCACGATGGTGACGCCCCACTCGTAACCCTTCACTTCCATTTCGCCGCCGTTCAACGTCGTGGATGTCACGCCGTTCGAGGGCGCGATGTTTGGCGTAACGAGCAGGTCTTTGATGTCGCGCTTGTAGTACGTCGCCTCAACATTGACGCGCTGGTTCCAGAGCGTCGCGTCGAAGCCAAGTTCCGTCTCCTGCATCGTCTCCGGTTTGATGTTCGGATTCCCGACCGTCGCGGTCTGCCCGAATCCGGCGTTACCGCCGATCAGGCCGTAATTCGCGATCGTGATGTAGCGCTGACCGAACGTGGGCTGATTCCCCGACTGACCGTAATTGCCACGCAGCTTCAGCTCATTCACGTACCTAACGGGATTGATGAACCGGTACGATGCGGAGAAGCGTGGATACGTGAAGTACTCGAGCGGATCACCGTTCACCGACGAGCGTTCGCCGCGAATGGCACCACTCAGATAGAGCTTCTCGCCAAACATGAGCAGTTCCTGCTGTGCGTACCACGCCTGGTTGATGACCAGGTTTTTGCCATGTTCGGCAGTCGTGGTTGCGGCACCGGCAGCGTTCACCTGCTGTGGCCCCAGGCCGCGGCCGATGATGTTGTAGCTATTGGAATAGAACGTGGCCATCTGCAGACCACCGGATGTCGTCGTAGTCGCCCACGGGAAATACGTCGAGTTAAGGACGGCGCTCGCCTGATAGTTGGTGTTCGTTTCCGAGCCCTGCCCCTGAATGGCAACGCCAGGGAGTGTACCGCCACGCTGTGATCCCGGCGCCTGGAACTGGATAGACGACGGGAAATAGACGTAGTTCTCGTTGTTGTAGTGGTCCGTGCCGGCATCCAACGTTACGTTCACGTTGTACTTCTCGGCGCTTAGCGCGTTGTACGTTAGGCGGCCTGACGCGATGAGGCGGTAGATGTCTTCATCGTTCTGCATCAGTTCGAACGTTTCGAACGGATTGGCGCCTGACGCATAGCCCGTCGGGAACGGATTGCGCTGATACACGCCTTGTTCGTTCTTCTTCCGCAGATCGAAGATGCCCGGAGTATACGCAAGGCCGTAGATCGGCGACGCAAACGAGTTGTCGTTGTTCGAGATGCCGCGCTCGCCGTAGCTACGGAACATGCCCGACGTGATCGCGAGGTTCAGTTTGTTGCTGAGCTGCTGATCGAGGTTGCCGCGGAGCGTCTGGCGCTTGGCGCTGGTGTGCGCTGCAATGCCGCGCTCGTCGCGGAACAGGCCCGAAAAGAAATAACGCGTGCGATCGGTGCCACCCGTTAGGGTCGCGACGGTCTCATACGAAGGATCGCGCTGGTTGTAGAAGAGATCGATGTGATCGAAGTACGGACAGTTCGGTGTGCAAACGGACTGCGCGAGTGCTAACGCGTCCGGATTCGGCCCCGTTGTTTGCACCTCGGCGATGTTGTCGAAGTGTCGCGTGCCGAGCTGACGTCCGATTTCATACGTGCCGACGCGCTGCGTGAGGTTGAATCGGGGGGCGCCAGCCTTGCCGCGTTTCGTCGTGATGACGACGACGCCGTTGGTGGCGAGCGAGCCGTAGATCGCTGACGCCGCCGCGGCTTTCAACACCTCGACGCTTTCGATGTCGTTAGGGTTGATGTCAGCGAGCCGGTTGG
>JBFMFA010000320.1:0-4690 GCA_040753195.1 Gemmatimonadota bacterium
TGAAGACGTCGCTCGCAATCTCAGCGTTCCCACATTCTTGCCGGTGACGAATAACGTGCCACTTGCCTCTCCCTCGGGGATCACGCGGCTTGGCTTCAGCGTGACTGCGACGAGCAATCCGAACATCGTCGACATGATCTTCGACGCGATCTCGCCACAAGCGATGGGCCCGGGACCGATACACAAAGCCGCGTTTCTTGGACTCCCAAGCGACGGCATACCACGCTACTTCGGCAAGGACGATACGCCGGATATCACGACGGTGAGCGGCGGCACGCGTTTTCGTTATCAGCTTTCATTCGATACACGCGACTACTGCGGTCCTGCTGGCCCAGTGCAAGTCTTCACGAGCGCGCTGTCCGCTGACGGCAAGATCGCGTACAAGCCAAATCAGTTTTCGACGTGGAACCTCGCGCGCGGTGCTAACTGCAATACACCGCTCCGGGTGGCCGAGGTGTTCGATGACATCGGCTGGAACCGATTGCCGATGGCGCGTGCGCGCAAGCCCAGGGGCGATCTGAGGGCACGGTGAATTTTTGCTGCGTTCATCGCGCTACATGACGTATCAACGCCTGGGGCAGTGCCGCGGAGTGTGATCGGCTACGGCTCTCGCAGGGCCTCGATAGGATCGACGCGCGCGGCGCGCCATGCTGGAATCAATCCTGCGACGAACGCCACCGCCGCGAGGAGGAGAACACCACTCGCATACACTGCTGGGTCGGCTGGCGTAGTGCCGTAGAGGAACGGCGCGACCTGTGTCGACGCCAGGCGCGCCCCGATCGCACCGATCACGAGGCCTATTAACACAACCGCGCCAACTTCGCTCAACACGAGCCGCACCACGCGTCCGCGTACGGCGCCTAACGCGATCCGCACGCCAAGTTCCTGACGCCGACGCGCGACCGAATACGCCATCACACCATAGAGGCCGAGCACCGCCAGCGTCAACGCGACAGATCCGAAAAGAAGGGACAGGACGGCGAGCATGCGCTCGCGCTGCAACGACGCCGCGAGCTGGCCCGACATACTCGAGAAGTCCACTATTATACGCGGATTCACGTCGCCGAGCGCCTGACGAAGCAGCGGAATGAGCGTAGCCGGCGAGCCCTGCGCGCGGGCCTGCAACAGACGACGCGGACTGCCGCCCGCGTTCTGTGAGAACGGCAGGTAAGCGATCGGCTCCGGCTTCTCCCGCAACGTGCGGTATTTCGAATTTTCTACGAGTCCAACGATCGTGTATGGACCGCGGCGCCCGTCGCCAGCGCGCGTCTGGAAGCGTCTGCCTAACGGAGATTGATTGCCGAGGAAGTGACGCGCCCAGGCGTCATCGACGATAACGACTTTCTCTGCCCCTGGAACGTCGGTTACTGCAAAATTCCGCCCCGCAAGCAAGCGTGTCCCCATGGTCGCGAAATAACCGTCGCTGACCTCGTTGAACCACGCCTGCGCGTCCGACGGTGAGTGGGGAGTGAAGCCCTCGATCACGAGCTCCTCGTTCCAGAACATCCCTCCCACGGGGATAAGATCGGAGCAGGATGTCATTTTTTGTCCGCGCCACGTGGTTACCTATCTAGCTAGGTATAGCTCGAGAGTACTGCCGATCCAGGTTTAGTGTCAAGTGCCGCTCGTAAGCTTTGGCTCCTGCACTTCTCAGCGGCGATTGTCCGCATTTTCGGTCCCTTCTCGCGTTGTTCTCCGAAGGCGAAGGATTCCAAAAACTGCGCTTCGCGCACAACCGGAGAAACAATGCAATTCCCTCACACGCTCGTTGCCGGCACGCTGGCAGTCTTTGCGTCCGCGCTGCCTTTCTCACTGCCGGCGCAGAGTCGGGCGGACGGTCTCGAAGCCGCCGAAGAAATTGGTGACTGGCTGAAGGACATCGCCGACGGGTATTCGGAACTTCAAGAGCAGTCAAGAAAACTGAGCGATCTCCGCGCCAGGATCGTGGATGCGCGCGAGAACCCAGCTTCATTGAGCGGAGAGAGCTACGCACAACTGCTCATTGAATTGACGATGCTGATCCCGGACGAGGCTGGGCTTCCGTCAGAGATCAAGACAGCCGTAAAGACACTGATCGTTCCGGTTTCGAAACTCATCGCGGGCGCGACCGACTTTGCACTTGCGAATGCGCGCCGGAATTTCAAGAACCAAATGAATCTGCTCGCGGGTGACACCTCGATGTCCGAGAGCGAAAAGGCGTGGACTGCGGCGAAGCGCGCCGGTTCGACGCGCCAGGTGCAGTTGCGTCTGCTGCTGGACTGGTCGCTGGAGAAGGCAAACGTCAAAGCCTAACGAGGGCATCGACGACCCACTCAACAGGAGCAGCCACCATGAGATCATCCATTCGCCTACGCGCGGCGGTAGCGGCGTCGCTGGTGTTCATGCCGCTTGGCGCCAGGGCTCAGGCCAGCGCGGTCGCGTTCGACCAGAAGACGGGCGCGTTAGGTTGGGCGTACGGCCTTCCGGCGAAGGACCGAGCAGAGGGGAACGCCATGGCTCGCTGCATTTCGGCGAACGGCGCGGAGTGCGCCGTTGTGTTGAGCTGCGAGCAGGGCGGTTATGGCGCCATTTACAGACGTTTTGTTGATGTGCCTACGAAAGCCTCTATGGAGAACGCTAATAGTGGTCGCAACGGCGCAGTGCGCACCAAGCGGCGACCGCAGTTCGGCATGAGTTGTGGTTCAGCGACACAAATCGCAGCGAACGACGAAGCGCGTTATCGCTGCGAGTTGCAGGTCGCGATTGCGCTGGGCGGAATTCCGGCAGGCGAGGCCCGATACGAGTGGTCGTTTGTGCTGGAGAGACTTCGTCGCGTGTGCCCGGGGCTTGGCAACTGTCGCTGCGGTGATCGCATCGCAGCGTGGTACGACCGCGTAACAACTGGTTAGGTCGACGATGCTTGACCGCCACTTGGCTCTGTGGACTGCCTGTGAGGCGGGCGACGTTGCGACTGTCGAACAGAACATCGCAGCTGGTCGCCACGACGTCGATGGATACGCGTCTCTGGGGCACATCGATCCGCGGGGGTGGCGGCGATCTCCACTGCACGTGGCCATTCAACACGGCCATTTCGCGCTCGCTCAGTGGCTCCTGGATCACGGCGCGGACCCGAACGCGCGAACGACGTTCGGCGATACGCCCCTCGCCGCTGTCCTCGCTCCGCCTTTGCCCGGGCACTACGTGGAAGCCACGCGACTTCTGATGGCGCACAGAGCCGATCCGACGATCCCTAACGAAGAGGGCGAGACAGCTCTGCGGCACGCGCAGCGCACCTCGGCGATCTGGCAAGTTCTCGGTCCGATGTTGTCGCAACACGCGGTGCTGGCAACGGTCGACCAAGCTCAACGCTTTTCTCTCCTCGAGGCGACGCAGCACGGCCAACTTCAGTACTATCTGACCGTCGCTCCGCCTGCGGACATTGAGCAACGCGGCGCGAGCGCGGACACGATTGTCGGCACGTTGAAGTCCTTGCCGGAGAGCTTCGCCGCAATGAGTCCGGACACCTTCGTGCCTAACGAGCGCTTCGTGCGATTGTTGCACGAGGTCATCGGCAGCCGCGGGCCGGAACAGCCCGGCTTGCAGTATGAGGCAGCCCGTATCGGCCAGGGCCACGTCTTCATTATCGACCAGCGTGGCCCAACCCCGTCCGGTCGCGTGCCCCCGGAAGACATCCTGGGCTACTTCACGGTGGCCGACGGAATCATCATTACCGATTCCTATCGCTCCAACGCGAATTACCGCGTGCTGACGGAGCGTGGGCTCATGCGACTCCACTCAGAGCTTCACGCCGCTTTAGTCGCGGAGCTTCGAGCGCGATCCTGAGGCCGAATGGCCGCTTGAAGGTGGTGTTTCTCGCGTTGCTTGACGCCCGCGCTTCTCGAGATGTCATGCTAGTCCAGGTTGATTGCTTTCGATTCTTTGCGCGGTTCAACCGCCTTGCGGGTGGGGGCCTTACCTGCCCCCCTCACACCGCTGGCTTCTCCCGGCGTCCACCGAAGGGAGACACGCGAGCTCAACCGCATTGCATGGCTGTCTGGGACTGCGTATGCTAGCGCGCCAACTCGTGAGCCTTTGGGGAGTCGATGCCAGACGTTGGATCGCGCGGAGCCGGCGACATCACGCAGCTTCTGCAGGATGTATCGAACGGCAACCAGGCTGCGTTCGACCGCCTGCTGCCGTTGATTTACGACGAGCTCAAGGTTGTGGCGCGCAGTCGTCTGCGCATCGAGCGCCCTGGTCACACGCTCGACACGACGGCGCTCGTGCACGAGGCGTATCTGAAGCTCGTGGACCAGACGCGCGTGCAGTGGCGCGGGCGACAGCATTTTTTCGCGGTCGCCTCAGAGGGGATGCGCCGCATCCTGATCGACTACGCGCGCAGCCGCCTAACGAGCAAGCGTGGTGGGGCGCAGCAGCACGTCTCACTGGACGAGGCGGAGGAGGTGGTGAGCGATGGCGCGCTGAGCGAGGAGCAGGCCGGTGAGCTCATCGCGCTGGACGACGCGCTGCGTCGCCTTGCCAAGTTCAACCCGCAAGGCGCCCAGGTGGTGCAGTACCGATTCTTCGGCGGATTGGCGCATGACCAAATCGCCGAACTCCTGGGCGTGTCGGAGCGCACCGTTAGGCGGTCCTGGACTTTGGCCAAGGCATGGCTGCGGCGGGAGCTGGGTGCCACGTTCGGAGACGCGAC
>JBFMFA010000321.1:0-4681 GCA_040753195.1 Gemmatimonadota bacterium
CACGGCCTGCAGTGGCAGATTGCGCTGCGCCAGGAGCCGCGCGCCGCGCCTGCCAAAATGCGCGTTCCCCTCGATGTGATCGCCGTGATAGTGTGTGTTGATGACGAGCTTCACCGCAGGCGCGCCTAACGCCTGCAGTGCGGAATCCAGGAGCACCACGCGCCGCGCGCTCTGGGCGTCGATAAGCAGCGTCCCCGTGTCGGCCCGAAACGCGAGGACGTTCCCGTTTGTGAAACCGGAAAAGACGTCGATCCGTTCGGTGATTTGGTGCCGCGTCAACACCAGCGGCGGCTGCTGCGCCAGCAACGGGGCGCCGGCCACGCTCAGCGCGAGCAACGCTTCGCCCGCGGGCCGCATCAAAAAGCGGTGTGCGAGGGGCAAGGATCGTCGTGTGACAGTCATGCCGCTCAATCTCCGTTACGCGAGCGGTGACGAGAGGTTCATTTCACAGGACTCTGACGTGATGCTGAGCGTCCGCTGACCAGCCGCCGAACGTGTTCACTAGCATGAAAGCATGAGTCGCAACGCTTCCGGAAAGGCCACGTCGGTCTACGGACGCGAGTTTCGCTATGCCGCCGCAACTGTTGTGATTCTGGCGGCCATGCTGCTCGTCGTCGGCATTCTGACACTGCAGAGCTGGCGCACGGCGCGAACGCACGAACGCGCCGTAAACGCCGCCCTGCGCGCGCACGCGGGCTTCGCCAGCTCGCTGTATCGCGATCGCGTCCAATCGCTGCTCGGCATCGGGCTGATGCCGCTGCGGTCATATGCGGCAGGGCGTCCGGTCGCGAACGCCGCGGCGTTACCCTCCGCCCGCGCGCTGCACGACTCGATTCAGACGATCGTCAAGTGTGACTGTCGTACGGTACTAGCGCCTAACTACGTCTTCCGGCTCGATCTACAGCAGAGTGTCTTCGAGACAGCCGGAGACAGCGCGATGTCGCCGCGAGTTCAGCGCTGGATACTCGGTGAGCTGCCGAAGCACATCGCCACATACCAGCCGCAGCAGACGTTCCACGCCGTGGTGGGCCGGCTGCCGGAGGATGGTCCGCGTCTGGTGTATTTCAGCCTGCGGCGCAACGCGCAGGGGAAAGTCGTGGCGGCGTACGGCCTGGAACCGCGGCGGACCAGTCTGGACTCGATGGTCTTTGCCATGGCGCTGGACGACATGACCTTGCAGCGCATCACGCTGGGCGACAGCGTACCTAACGATTCGCTGCTGATTGTCCGTGCGCATCACCTGAGCGGCGACGTGCTCTACGACGACGCGCGCATCTCGCGCTACGTAAGCCGTGACACGGTGTATCCCCAGTTCGGTCCGTTTACGCTGGACGTCGCGCTGACCGAGACCGCCGTGCAGCGATTGATCGTGGGCGGGGTGCCGCGCTCCCAGCTCCCCCTGTTGCTGACGGTGTTGTTGTTCACCGCCGGGCTCATCGGCGGCGCCGCCCTGCTCACGTGGCGCTCGTGGTCTCTGGCGCGACTGCGCGCCGATTTCACGTCGAGCGTGTCGCACGAACTGCGCACGCCGATCACGCAGATCCTGCTCTTCGCCGAAACGATCGCGTTAGGCAGACTCCGAACGGTGGCCGAGTGTCGGCGCGAGGCTCGGGTCATAACCGAAGAAGGGCGCCGTTTGCTCGACCTTATCGAAAACGTGCTGCACTTTGCGAGGTCGGAGCGCTATGAGCTGCCGATCAACCGTCGCCTCACGAATCTCACCGAGCTCGTGCGCGAGGCGGTCAGCACGTTCGAGCCGCTCGCGACGGCGGCCGGCATCACGCTGCGCACGTCGCTGGAAGAGGACGTGGGCGCGACGGTAGACGGCCCCGCCGTGCAACGCTCTCTGCGCAATGTGCTCGACAACGCGATCAAATACGCGGCGGCGGGCGCCTCTGCCCACGTGGGCCTCGTGCTCATGGGATCGCGCGCCAGCATTTGGGTCGACGATCGCGGCCCAGGCATCGCTCCGACTGACCGCGCGCGGGTCTGGGATGCGTTCGTGCGGCTCGACCGCGACATGAACCAGGCAACGGGCGGAAGCGGCATCGGCCTCGCCGTCGTGCGGGACATCGTCGTTAGGCATGGCGGCGCGGTACGCGTGGAGGATGCCCCGGGGGGCGGCGCCCGCTTCGTGCTCGAGTTTCCCGAGGCATGCCGGCTCGGTCCGCGCGCCGTGCAGGACACGCAGCCGCGCGATCTCAGAACGCGGGCGGCGGAGTCGTAATGCGCATCCTCATCGTCGAGGACAACCGCAACCTCGCGCGTGGACTGCGTCATAACCTCGAGTTGGAGGGATACGACGTAGAAGTGGCGTACGACGGCACGAGTGGGCTGGCGCGGGCGCGGGAAGGGAACTTCGATCTGATCATTCTCGATCTGATGATCCCACGCCCCGACGGCTACCAGATCCTGCGCGCGCTGCGCGAAGAGCCGGTTGAGGCGCGCCGCGATCCCGCCGTGCTCGTACTCACGGCGCGCGGGCAGGAGGCGGATAAACTGCGTGGCTTTCGCCTCGGCGCGGATGACTACGTCACCAAGCCGTTCAGCTTGCTGGAATTGATCGCACGCGTGGAAGCGATCATGCGCCGCGTCAAGACAGGCGCGACCGTACCGGCTGCGGGCGTGCCGACGGAAACGATCGAGTTTGGTGAGATCCGCATCGAGCCGGGAGCGCATCTCGTGTATCGCGACAAAACTCCGGTCGCGCTGCGCCCGCGCGAGTTCGATTTACTCATGGCGCTCATCAGACGCGGCGGATCGACAGCCTCGCGCCGCAATCTCCTGGATGAGGTTTGGGGTTATGACACCGACGTCGTGAGCCGCACCGTCGACACGCACGTCGCGGAGCTACGCCGCAAACTGGAGCTGGACCCAGCCCAACCGAGGCACATACTCACGGTGAGAAAAACAGGGTATCGATGGCAA
Organism: Gemmatimonadota bacterium; assembly: GCA_040753195.1. Classification (GTDB taxonomy): domain Bacteria; phylum Gemmatimonadota; class Gemmatimonadetes; order Gemmatimonadales; family Gemmatimonadaceae; genus DASYRX01. The sequence goes on from JBFMFA010000321.1 coordinate 2,929, forward strand.
CGATGACGGCTCAGAACTGGGTCGTAGATAGCCAATAGGCACCGTCCCCCGGCGGTGCCTATTGATTCCTTCTACTACAAAACCTTCGATCTATTGAAAAGCGGTCCAGCCGCGCCTCTTGAGGTTGTCCGCGCGATTCCCGCTGACCCGCCTAACGGTCCTCGATCCAGGTGTTCACTTCGCGTTCAGCTTCGTCTTTGGCTTTGCCGTAACGCTCCTGAATTTTTCCAGCCAGCTTCTTGGCGTCGCCAGCCACGACATCGAGATCGTCGTTGGTGAGCTTTCCCCACTGACGCTGTGCTTCGCCTTTCAATTGTGTCCAACGACCACTGAGTTCGTCGCGATGCATAAGGGTCCTCCTGACTTCCAGTGTCTCACTGCTTGTTAGGCTAGCCACCCTCGCAGCGGGCGACGCGTACAGCGAATCACCTACTACGCGTCGCCGCATCTGCTCCCTCCCTCAGCGATTCGACCAAAGCAGAACTCATGCCATTCACCCACCGCCCTTTTTGGCGCGACAGACGCGACGAACGCGAGGTACGGACGACATAATGTCGTCGTGAGGGACAAGGAATCCGCGTGCCGTGCTCAACTTGTCCATCGTGGCCTTGATTGTGCTCCAGAGCCCGTTGAGTTCAGTGTCAGGTAGGTATCAGTGAGTTCCTTTGCGGTTCTTTCGCGCCTCACGGCGCTTTCGCTGGTCTTGACGGTCAATCTCGGTGCGCAGCGCATAACGCGACGTGAGTCGCGTGGTGACGTCCACAACCGCGTAACCGCGGCAACCGTTCTGACTGCCGTGGACGATGCTGCACGCGTCGCCGCACGCGTCGACCGCTTGAGGCAGATCACGGCCGCTCAGGTGCGTATCATCGACGTGCGCCCCGCCATTTCAGGAGGGCAGCGGGCACAATACGTGGCTGCGCTCACGCGCCGAGCCGCGGACATCGAGGCACTGCGAACGGCACTGGTCGCCGTTGATACAGCGATTCACGTGCTGAACACGCAGCGACCGCCTCACACTGTCGATGACGTCGTCGCAGCCGGAGTTCTCGACGTCATCGAAACCGATAAGAGCTCAACTGTACTCGTGCTGTACGTCGATGGGCAGAACAGTGTGGGCATCGCCGCCGCCGGCGAGCGCGGCAGCGCCCCGTTCGCGACGTTCCGTCCGACGGTGACGACTCTGCTCTCCGCCGTGCAGATGGCGCCAGAGATGGTCGCTCGCGTGAGCGCGATCAGCACGCTGCGGCTCGACCGCGTGAAGTTCTACGATATCGATGCCATCGTGAAGCCGGCCGATGTGGAGGCGTATCGCACCGCGGTGCGGCAGAATGAAAGCGCGATCCGGCTTCTGCGGGCCGAGCTGTCGAAGCGACCACTCGTAATGCACGCGCTGGCGCGGCACGACGCGAAATTGATGTTAGGCAACATCTTCGCGGCCGACATCATCGGCAACGATGACGCCCTTATTATCTACTTCAAGCGCCAGGCGCCGAACGACGCCACGTTTTTCGAGCCGTAGCGTGGCCTAAGCGCCGCGGCGCCCCGACTTCGGAGGCGGTCCCTGCGGCTTCGCCACCGCTGCGGAAGGGTGCGGGGCGGGCTGCGTTTTCTGGTCGGGTGCTACAGCGTTCGGCGCGCGTTTGGGTTTGCGCGAGAAGTCTGGAATGGAGCGAGGGCCCTTCTTCTTCATCGAAGCTCTCCGGCGAGTCGCCGAAAAATAGTAAAGGTTGCGCCCTCTCACGAGGGCGCG
>JBFMFA010000322.1:0-4679 GCA_040753195.1 Gemmatimonadota bacterium
GCGAAGAGGTTCCTGTCACGGTCAAGGCGCAGGGAGCCTTGGATCGCTCGCTGGAAGAGTTGCGCGAAGCTGTCATTCCGGCGCCGGGTAACTCACCCGTGCGCGTGGGCGACGTCGCCGCGATCTCCGAACGCGAGGCGTTAGGGTCGATTTCGCGCGAAGACCAGCAATACGTTCGCATCGTCAGCTACGACTTCCGCGGCCCCAACAAACTGGCCAATCGCACCCACGACGCCTTCATGAAGGCGACCAGCGTGCCGGCCGGCTACAGCGTAGCCGACCTCGGCGCGTCCTTCCGCCTCCAGGACGAGAGCGAGAAAGGACTGTGGCTCGTCTTCGCGGTCGGCGTGGCGCTGGTGCTGCTGAGTGTGGCCGTGGTCTTCAACTCGGCGTGGGCGTCGTGGATGGTCTTCATCACGCTCCCAGTCGCGTTAGGCGGCGTGATGGCGGCGTTCTGGCTCGCCGGGGCCGCGTTCACACGCGAGGCGGCAGTAGGCGTCATCCTCGTCGTGGGCCACGGCGTCAATCAAGCCATCCTAGTGGTCGATGCCGCGCTGGAACGTCGCCGAATGGGACGACGCCTAACGCCCCTTCTCGCTATTGCAGCAGCGCGCGACCGCGCGGGCATGATTCTGCTCGTGACACTCGCTTCGCTCGCAAGTCTGTTACCGCTCGCGGTTGGAACTGAAACGACCACGCTGTTCGGCGCCATCGCGCTGGCGAATGCCGGCGGGATGATCGCCGGGACGTTAGGCGCTCTCTTTGTACTGCCGGTGATTGTTGTCCGCCGTCACCGCGTCGCTCGCGCTCACGACGCGGTTGCGCCCGCACCGCTTGGCGTCGTATAGCGCCTGGTCCGCGTCAGCCAGCAGCGACCCGCCGTCGGCCGAATCGCGCAACAACGTCGAGACGCCGACGCTGACGGTTATCTCGCGGTGATTCCACGCCGCCGCTGCGACCGCATTCCGAATACGCTCGGCGACGACCAGCGCACCGCCTTCCGCGGTGTGCCGCAAGAGCAGAGCAAACTCCTCCCCGCCCCAGCGCGCGGCGCAGTCGGTAGTGCGCGTGTGATCGCGCAAGACTTGTCCCATCGCGCGCAGTACGTCGTCCCCCGCCGGATGGCCGAACGTGTCGTTGTACTGCTTGAAATGATCGATATCGAGCAGCACCAGCGAGAGTGGCGTGCGGTGGCGCACGCTTAAACGCACTTCTTCGGCAAGTTTCTGATCGAATGCGCGCCGGTTGGACAGGCCCGTGAGTTGATCCGTTAGGCTCAACGCTTCCAACTCATTGGCGAGCTTTTCCAGCTGGAGCGTCCGTTCGCGCACGCGTGACTCCAACTCCGCGTTCAACTTGAGCAGGTCGTCCGTCGCCTGCTTGCGGCGCGAAACGTCTTCCGTGAAGACCACAACGCCGGCGAGCCCATTCACGTCGTACCATGGCCGCACTTCCCAGTGCAGCCATTGCGTTCGACCGTCCTTCGTCACGAAGTGATCTTCTTCGGCGGAAACCACTTCACCGGCAAGCGCGCGGCGGTGCGCCTCTTTCCAGTGTTCTGGCATCGTGGGAAAGACGTGATAGTGCGACGCGCCGTACAGCTCAATGTCAGGCGCGAAACCCGCGTCACTGATGAAGCGACGGCTGACGGCGAGATAACGCATCTCTCGATCGAACATCGCGATGGCCGCAGGCGCCTGCTCGATGAAGTGACGCCAGAGGTCCTGACTCTCCTGCAGCGTGCGTTCGGCGATTTTGCGCGCCGAGATATCCGTCCACGATGAACGGCGAGCGACGATGCGACCCGCCTGATCGTACACGGCCGTTGCCGTTAGGCTGACTTCGATCTTCGAGCCGTTTTTGCGGCGCAGCTGCAAATCGACGCCGCGGGCGGCCCCCGTGCGCTGGAAGAGCGCGAACGCTCCCCGCGCGGCCTCGAGGCTGTCCGGGTGGTACAGGTCGAACAGCGAGCGGCCGACGATGTCGTTTTTGGACAGACCTAACGCCTTGGCGAGCGTGTCGTTGCACTCCGTGATCGTCTGTGTGTTCATGTCCACCGTGGCGAACATGTCCGGGGCGTTTTCGTAGAGGTCGAGGTAGCGCCGGTTCTCGGTGCGTAACGCTTTTTCGGCGCGCTTTTGCGCCGTGATCGCCGACGATAGAGCGAGGCCCGTCGCCGCCACCAATCCGGAGAATATCTGAAACAGAAGAACGGCCTGCGGCGTGAGGACGCGACTGACCAAGCTGTTTTCGTGACTGATCGCGACGACGGCTATCGCCGGAACGAATGCCGCGGCGAGCGCCACTCCTGGCGGTCGGAACCGAAATGCGATCCACACGACGCACGGCAGTGCGAAGAACGCCAGCAGCAATTGCGGGTGCTCGAACGACGCCCAGCTGAGATACACGAAAACGCTCATCGCAACCGTCGCGATAACCGTTCCGATCGCTTCGGTTTTCCATCTGCGACGGCGGCTCACGCGCAGTATCTCACGCCACTGGATGAGGAGCGGAGCGAAAACAACAACGCCGGTAAAATCCGCGAGCCACCAGGAAGGCCAGTTCGAAATTCCCTCGTTAGGCGACGCCAGCCCTGCCGTCACGAAGACGGCTAAACTCCACGACGGCGCGACGAGCGTGGCCAGCGCGGCGATTCCCGCAAAGCGGAAAACGCTCGTCGGGCGCGTGAAGAATCCACCCGCCAAAGCGCGCTGGAGCCACCACGCCATCAGAGCGGCTTGCAGTGTGACGCCGACGGCCAGGCCCGCCGCGAGCCACGCCGCGGATGGCGTAAGCCCGGCTGGGGTCGCCCCGATCCACGTATATGCAGCGAAGGTGGCGACCCACACTCCCACCCACGCGCGGGCCCCCCAAGTGAGGCATGCGACGAGCGCCAGCGCCGAGGCAGGCCACACGACACTCAGGTGCGTTGGATGCGCCGCCCCCCGAAGTCCTTGCCAGCACGTATAGCTGTACGACGCCGTGAGGATTAGCAGCCATGCGGCCACGCGCACCGTGCCTGCCGACAACCGCGTTACGTCGCCGACAAGCGCCACTTCCGCCGTGGCGCGCGGCGTTTTTGCTGCCGAGGATGTCGTGACGGTGGGTTCGGACACAGCCCTACAATCGGATGCCAGGTCGCCTCTACGCGTCCCATTCGCCTCCGAGCTGCTATACCGGGGAGGCATCGACTCATATCGTGTCGATCCATGTCTGGACTGCTAAGTTGCTGTCTCCGTTACAACTCCTGACCCATGCGTCTCATTAGCCTCCTCCTGGCCACCACGATCTCAGCGCCCAGCCTGATCGCTGCCCAAACCCCTGCTCGCCTGACCACGGACATCGATCGACGCGCGCAGTCCCTCGAAGCCAAAGTCGTAGCGTGGCGGCGCGACATACATCAGCACCCGGAGCTTGGAAATCGCGAGACTCGTACGGCGAAGCTTGTCGCCGACCATCTCACGAAGCTTGGACTGGAGGTGCGCACGGGTGTGGCGCATACCGGGGTGGTCGCGGTCCTGCGCGGAGGAAAGCCCGGGCCCGTGGTCGCACTGCGCGCCGATATGGACGCGCTACCTGTGACCGAGGAAGTCGATCTGCCGTTCAAGTCCACGGTGCGGACGACGTACCTCGGCCAGGACGTCGGCGTGATGCACGCGTGCGGTCATGACAATCACGTGGCCATCCTCATGGGAGTCGCCGAGCTATTGGCCGGCATGAAACAGGAGCTCGCCGGTAGCGTGAAGTTCATCTTTCAACCAGCGGAAGAAGGTGCGCCCGCGGGTGAGCGCGGCGGCGCCGAGCTGATGATCGAGGAGGGGGCGCTCGAGAACCCGAAGGTCGATGCGATTTTCGGATTGCACGTCTTCCCGTTTGAGGTCGGGAAGGCTGTTTGGCGCTCCGGGCCGCTCATGGCGAGCGGCGATCAGTTCCGGATCGTGGTGCGTGGGCGGCAAACACACGGAGCGGTGCCGTGGGCCGGTGTGGATCCCATTGTCACTGCATCGCAGATCGTTGTCGCGCTTCAAACTCTCGTGAGTCGCACAGTCGATTTAACGCTCACACCTGCGGTGGTCACGGTCGGAATGATCCGCGGCGGCGTGCGCAATAACATCGTCCCCGACAGCGTCGAGTTGGTTGGGACGATCCGCACGTTCGATGAAGGGACACGCGATTCGCTGCATTCACGGGTGCGTCGCATCGCGGAGGGGATCGCCGGCGCGGCTGGCGCACGGGCGGTTGTAACGACAACGCGCGGTTATCCGGTAACGATTAACGACCCAGCGCTGACGGAGCGGATGATCCCGACGCTGCGACGCACGTTAGGCGCTGACGGTGTGATTCCCGCGCAGCAGACGACGACGGCGGAGGATTTTTCGCTTTTCCAGCAGAAGGTGCCCGGGATGTTTTTCTTTCTCGGGGTGACGCCAAAAGGGGCGGATCCTCGTACGGTGGCGCCTAACCATTCCCCGCGGTTTTTTGCGGATGAAGGCGCGCTGGTGCCAGGCATGCGGGCGTTGTCGAACCTCGTGGTCGATTATCTGTTTGGGGCTGGTAAGGCGACAACGAGTTCGCAGTAGTCAGTAAGAAGCGCTCGCGGATGTCCGCGGATCAAAAGCGGGCGCGCAGATGATGCAGAAACGTCGCAGATGACACAGCAATCATTCAGAAAGCCCATC
>JBFMFA010000323.1:0-4677 GCA_040753195.1 Gemmatimonadota bacterium
TCTTGCCGCTTTTCCTGCACGGAGACAGGCGTAACGGGAGCGGAGTCCGCCGGCGCGGCTCCGTCAACAAGCTGCTGCGGATCGTTCTCTGACTGCACGGCCGCTGTCGCGGGTCGCATCGCCGCGATTGGCAGGGCGATGAGTGCCATGCCTAACGCGATCGGGGTCGCCAGGCGCAGCGTCACGCGGGCACGGTTCGTCTCGGGGGAGAGTATCGCCAAGAGGCGACCTTCGAATGCGGAACGACGCGCCATGGCGACCGCAACAGCCGGCGCCAGGTGCAGCTTCGTCTCACGCACCACCTCGAGGAGCTGGTCTGCGTAGTCGGACGCGCGGGTGCCGCAGCGCAACACGACGTCATCGCAGGCACGTTCCCCCTCGATGCGCAAGCGCCGCGCAGCAACCCAAGCGAGCGGATTGAACCAGTACAGCGCGCACGCGGCGTGGGCGGCGAGCGAGCTAGCCAGGTCGAAACGCGCGACATGCGCCAGCTCGTGCAGCAGCACGGCTTCCTGGCGATCAGTCGTCCAGTCCTCGGCGTCCGCAGGGAGCACAATGACGGGACGCAGCACACCGGTGGTGAAGGGAATAGTGGCGTTCTGGGCCGTGAGCAGCCGCACGGGTCGTTGCACGCCGACACGACGCGCGAGCGATGCAGCGAGTGATTGGAGCCGCTCGTCGGCCAGCGCTTCGGCGCGCGCGACGATCCTGCGAGCACTCAGCAGACTGCTGGTTAGGCGGACCACCAGAAGCAAAGCGCCGACCGCCCAGAGGACCAGTAGGATGGCGGTGACGCTGACACCCGGGTTGGCCGCAGTGTCAGTTTCAGGGCTGGAAGGACGTGCGCCTAACGCCGTTTCGGCAATTTGATCGTTCGTCACCTCGGCTTCGCTTGAGACCTGGGCGACCGTAGGAACGCTTGTTCGTTGTTCCACGGTCGGCGGCGGCGTGAATCTCGCCGGAACTGCGACGCGCCACTCGACGCGTGGCGCGATCAACGGGAGCGCGAACAATCCCAGAATGCCGATGCAGAGCACGAGGTGCCGCGTGGCCGCTGACGCGTTTCGCAATGCGAACGTGACGAGGAAGATGATCGCGAGCCACAGCGCTCCTTTGATGGCCAGTTCGGCAGCGAGTGGAGCACTCGCGAGTGAGGCGAAGTACGCTTGCATCGTCGTTATCTCCCGTTCTTGCGCGATTCGCGGATGCGCTGGGCAAGTCGCTCCAGCTCCCGGTCGTTCAGTTTGAGGTCGTTGGACTCGAGCAGGGCCATTACGGCCTGTTCGGTCGACCCGGCAAAGAAGGTCTGCACCAGGTGCCTAACGGCGACACCGGCGGCTTTGTCTGCGGCGAGGACGGGGAGGTAGACGTAGCGCGGCCCGTCGACCTTGTGCCGCACGAGCCCTTTTTCCTCCAACACTCTCAGGGTCGCGCGCACCGCCGAATAACTCGGCGGATCAGGCATTTTGTCCATCACTTCATTCACCGTCGCCTCTCCCAACTGGTACAAGGCGTCGATGATTTGTCGCTCCCGCCGCGGCAGAGCTGCGAGGACTGCGGAATTGCGATCGGGCATGGAGAAGTCCGTTAGATGCTAGAAAACCAGCAGGCTGCTAGTTATCTAGCATACGGAGGTCGATCCGTCAAGATTCAGATGTACACGGGGTCAGACCCCTTCAAACTCCCGGAGCGCTTCAAGGAGTCTGACCCCTTGATCCGGGAGGTACTCGACCGGGCGGTCAAACGCCCGCCCAAAGGCGTCCACGACCTCCGGGATGGTCTCTACCAGGGTGAGGTCCTCGCGGCCGGTCTCACGGGCTAGTGAGGTCATTCGGACGTTCTGAATGCCGCAGGGGACGATGAGGTCAAAGAACGACAGGTCGGTGCGGACATTGAGAGCGAAGCCGTGCCAGGTCACCCAGTCACGCGCGTGCACACCGATCGATGCGATTTTGCGCGGGTGTTCGGCGTCGACCCAAACGCCGGTGTAGCCAGCCTGCCGGAATCCGGCGACGCGATACTCAGCGAGGCTGAGAATGAGCGCTTCTTCGATCTGCCGCAGATACCAATGAAGGTCCTGCTTGTGTTGCTTGAGGTTGAAGATGGGATAGCCGACGAGCTGCCCGGGGCCATGAAACGTCACATCGCCGCCGCGCTCGACGTCGAACACGTCGACGCCGCGGGCAGCGAGTATTTCACGCGGAACCTGGACGCCGGCGGATTGCGCGGCCCGGCCTAACGTGACGACGGGCGGATGTTCGACGAGAAACAACACGTCGTCGCTGAGCGCTCCCCTTATGCGCGCGCGGGCGGCTGTGCGCTGGAGTTCTAACGCCTCGGCGTATGGCAGCAGGCCGAGGTCGACGGCGACGATGCGGCTCACCTATGCGTGCAACATTTTCCCTAACGAGTCCAGAGCCGCCTCCGCCACCGCCTCTGACAGGGTAGGGTGCGCATGGATGGCAAGATCGACCTCCTCGACCGTGAATTCGTTCTCGCGTGCGACCGCGAGTTCGTGAATCAGCTCCGTCGCATGGGCGCCGACGATGTGCGCGCCCAGAATTTCACCGTACTTCGCGTCGCGGATGATTTTCACGAACCCTTCGGTTTCACCGGACGTACGCGCGCGGCCATTCGCGGAGAAGGGGAATTTGCCCACCTTGTAGTCGAGCTTCTTCTCCTTGCACTGCGTTTCGGTGAGGCCGATGGACGCGACCTCGGGATGGCAATACGTCGCGTTAGGTACGTTCCCGTAGTTGACCGGATGCGTCTTGTGCCCGGCGAGCAGCTCGGCCAGGACGACGCCTTCGCGCGAGCCCTTGTGCGCGAGCATCGGTGGCCCCACGACGTCGCCGACCGCATAAACCCCGGCAGCGCTGGTGGCGAAGTTCTTGTCGATCTTGATGAAGCCGCGTTCGGTCAGTTGCACACCCGCTTCCTTGAGGCCGATGTCTTCCACGTTAGGCGCTCGGCCGGCCGCGATGAGCACGACGTCCACTTCCAGGTCCTGTTTGGCCCCGGCCGCTTCGATGGAGCACTTCACCGAGCTTTTGCCGACTTTGGCGCCGCTGATCTTCGCGCTCGTGATCACGTCGATCTTGCGCTTCTTGAATGCGCGCGCGACCTCGGACGAGCAATCGCTGTCCTCCAGCGGCAAGATGTTAGGCAGCACCTCGGCGAGCGTTACCTGCGTTCCGAACGCATTGAAGACGTCAGCGAACTCGCACCCCACGGCGCCTGCCCCCACGATGAGCATCGACTTGGGCGCCCTGTCGAGCGTGAGCGCTTCGTCCGAGGAGATGACCGTTGTTTTGTTCAGCTCGAGGCCGATCTGCGGGAGGCCCCTGACACGCGAGCCGGTCGACAACACGATCGCTTTTTTGGCGTCATGCTTTTCGTCTTTGCCGTCGGCTGTTTTTACGCTGATGGTTTTTCCGCTGCCTAACCGACCGGTGCCTTTGATCCAGGTGATCTTGTGCTTCTTGAAGAGGAATTCGACACCTTTGGAGTTCTGTTGGCTGACGGCGCGTGAACGTTTCATCGCGACGCCATAGTCAAACTTCAATTCGCCAGTCGTTATGCCGAAGTCCGGAGCTTTTCGCACTTTGTTGGCGAGTGAGGCGCTTTCGAGCAGCGCTTTCGCGGGAATGCAGCCCCAGAGCACGCAGGTGCCGCCGAGGCCATCGCGCTCGATGACCGCGGTGTTGAGTCCGAGCTGCGCGCAGCGGATTGCGCCGACATATCCGGCGGGGCCGCCGCCGAGGAAGATGACGTCAAACGAGGCCATTGATGGATTGCGCGGAATTGAAGGTGTGTGCGGAAAAAGGATGCTGCTCGAAGCTAGTGCCGGTCATACATTGCGCGCGAGGGTGGCACTGGCGCATGCGCAGCGCATGCGCTAGTCTGCGCCATGGCCAAAATGATTCAAGTCCGATCCGTACCCGACAAGCTACATCGGGAACTCGTGCGCAGAGCGCGAAAACGGGGCGAAACGCTTACGCAGTACATCCAGCACATTCTCGAGAGGGAGGTCGCGCGTCAACCGATCGATGAGCTGCTCGAGCGCCTGGCGCGACTGCCCAAGATAGATCGCGACAAGCCGGTGGCCGAGATGATCCGTGAGGCGCGGGCCGAACGCTCCGCGCAGCTTCAGCGCGTGTTCGATGAAAACCGATGAAGGCGTTGGTTGCGGATGCCTCCGTGATGGTCGACCTGATGCTAGGGAACATTCGCGAAAGTGTGCTCGCGCGTGTGCTGAAAGACCCGGAATACGATCTCCACATACCCGCACTCTGTGATGTGGAGATCCTGGAAGCAATGCGGGTCGAACTGGTCTCAGGCCGCGTGGGACCACACTACGCCCTCGAGGTGTTGGACATTTACCGACAGCTGCCGCTCACGCGTCACGAGCATATCGGTCTGATGCCGCGCGCGCTGGGGCTGCGACACAACTTCACCGCGTACGACGCGATGTATGTGGCATTGGCCGAACTGCTAGAAGCACAGTTCCTTACAGCGGACCAGTCCCTAGCCCGCGCTGTGGCAGCGCATACGCACGTGCGTGTGGCGCAGCTCTCGTACTAGCGCAGCGGGCTCTTGCTAGCGCACTGTGGCGCGCCGTGCCCGGCTCCGAATACCGTCTGAGACGATCAGTTCCACCGCGGCCGCGGTCGAGAC